>NCCY01000016.1 GCA_002279855.1 Rhizobiales bacterium 12-68-15 | reverse complement strand
TGCTCGCCGTCCTCCTCGCCCTCGCCGGCATTCTGGTCATCCTGCTCGGCCGGCGCATGCCGCGCCGGGCGTGAGCGGGACCCGCGCCGCGGGTCTCAGTGGTAACCCTCGCCCTCCCGCACCTTGCCCCGGAAGATCCAGTAGACGAAGGCGATGTAGCCGAGCACGACGGGCAGCAGGAAGATCACGCCGAACAGCATGAATATCTGGCTGGCGGGGGCGGCTGCGGTCTCCCACACGGTGAGATGCGGGGGCACGAGATAGGGGAAGGTGGAAATGCCGAGCCCCAGGAAGCCCAGCACGAACAGCGCGATGCAGCCGAGGAAGGGCCACACCTCTGCGCTGCCCTTCAGCCCGCGCCACACCTGAAACGCCACCAGCGCGGTGACGAGGGGGATGGGCGCCAGATAGAACAGGTTCGGCAGTGTGAACCAGCGCTGCGCGATGCGGTCGAAGGCCAGCGGCGTCCACAGGCTGACGATGACCATGAAGCCGATCACCACCGGCAGCAGCAGGCGCGCGGTCTGGCGGGCCTGCACGGCCACCGGCCCGTCGGTCTTCATGATGAGCCAGGTGCTGCCGAGCAGGGCGTAGCCGGCCACGACACCGATGCCGCAGGCGAAGCAGAACGGAGTCGCCCAGTCGAAGGAGCCGCCCGAAAAAGCGCCATTCTCCACCCGGATTCCCTGCACCAGCCCGCCCAGCACCACGCCCTGGCAGAAGGCTGCGAGGGTGGAGCCGCCGGAAAAGGCCAGATTCCACCATTTGCGGCTGGTGGCGGCCACCCAGCGGAATTCAAAGGCGACGCCCCGGAACACGAGCGCCAGCAGCATGATGATGATGGGCAGATAAAGCGCCGGCATCACCACGCCATAGGCCTTGGGGAAGGCGACCCAGAGCCCGCCGCCCCCCAGCACCAGCCAGGTCTCGTTTCCATCCCAGAACGGCGCGACGGTGTTCATCATCTGGTCGCGATGACGTTCCTCCTTCGCGAACGGAAACAGGATGCCGATGCCGAGATCGAAGCCATCGAGGATCACATACATGATCACCGCGACGGCGATGATGAACGACCAGATGACGGGCAGATACCATTCCATCCTGGCCTCCTATTCGCCGGCTGCGATGGCTTCGCGGCCCGCCGAATGGGCGGCCGCGATGGGGCTGGCGGGGCGGTCGCGGTCGGGCGGGGCGATGGCGGCGCCCCCCGGACCCTTCGCGATGAGGCGGTTGATGTAATAGATGCCCATCGAGAACACGATGCCGTAGACGACGACGAACAGGGCAAGGGTGAAGGCCACCGCCTCGCCGCTGACGGGCGAGATGGCGTCCGCCGTGCGCAGGATGCCGTAGGCGACCCAGGGCTGGCGGCCCTGCTCCGTCACAACCCAGCCGGCGAGGATGGCGATGAAGCCCAGCGGCCAAGCGAGCGACGCCGGCCAGAGATACCAGCGGGTCTCGAACAGCCGGTGCCGGTAGAGCAGCCACGCCCCCACCCAGCCGAACAGGATCATCACGACGCCGATACCCACCATGATGCGGAAGCCGAAGAAGGGCCCGATGACCGGCGGCCGGTCGGCGGGCGGGAAGTCCTTCAGCCCCGGAAACAGCCCGTCCAGCGAATGGGTGATCAGGAGGGAGGCGCCGCGGGGAATGGAAATCTCGAACAGATTTCGTTCCGCCTTTTCATCCGGCCAGGCGAACAGCACGAGCGGCGCCGGCTTCGAGCCCTCCCAGTGCGCCTCGATGGCGGCGATCTTGGCGGGCTGGTACTTGGCGGTGTTGAGCCCGTGGCTGTCGCCCACATAGGCCTGGATGGGGGCGACGATGGCGAGCATGCCCACCGCCATGCCCATCATGATCCGGGCTTCGTCCCTGAACTGTCCCGCCAGCAGGTAGCGCGCGCCCACCGCCAGCACCACCAGCGATGTGGTGAGATAGGCCGCGAGCAGCATGTGGGGCAGGCGGTGCAGGAAGCTGGGATTGAAGATGATGTCCAGCCAGTCCAGCGGATAGGCGATGCCGTCGCGGACCTCGTGGCCGGTGGGCGTCTGCATCCAGCTGTTGGCCGAGAGAATCCAGAAGGCCGACATGGCGGTGCCCACCGCCACCATCACGCAGGCCAGCACATGGAGCCAGGAGGGAACCCGGTTCCAGCCGAACAGCATGATGCCGAGGAAGGTGGCCTCCAGAAAGAAGGCGGTGAGCACCTCGAACCCGATCAGCGGGCCGATGACGTTGCCCACCACTTCCGAGAAGCGGGACCAGTTGGTGCCGAACTGGTAGGAGAGAACGATGCCGGACACCACGCCCATGGCGAAGCTGACGGCGAATATCTTGGTCCAGTAGCGGGCCAGCCGGTGGAAGATTTCCCGGCCCGTGTACATCCACAGCAGCTCAAGCGTGGCAATGAAAGCCGACAGCCCGATGGTGAAGCTTGGGAAGATGATGTGAAAGGAGACCGTGAAGGCGAACTGCAAGCGCGCCAGAAGAACGGGGTCGAAATCCATCTCTCCGCTCCATCCTGCAGGACGTTATTGGCATTTTCATTTGCCATACGAAATCCGGCGCGGGACATGCACCGGTAGGTCCTGAGTTTGAATGAGAGTAATCCCAGAAATGCCTTAAAGGAAGCGCGAACAGGGCCGTTGGACAGAATGTCCTCCCCCGATGTCCGGCGGTGCGGCACTTATTACGGGTGTGCGGCCCACTCAAATCTGCTGACCGTCCGAGCGGGTTGCCCGCCCACAAGCTGCCGGACGGCACTGGCGATCACGCGGTCGGTGTAGGGTTTTGGCACCTGGAGGGCATCGCTGAAGCAGGGGGGCAGCGGAGAGGCGCCGACGAAGCCGCTGCAGAACACCAGCGGGACGCCGCGACCGGCCAAAATCTCGGCGGCGGGAAACACCTGCTCGCCCCGCAGGTTCACATCGAGGATGGCGAGATCCGCATCCACGTCGCCCGCGATGCGCAGGGCTTCGCTGAGGGTCGCCACCGGGCCGATCACCGCGCAGCCGAGGCTGCGCAGCGTGTCTTCAAGAGACATCGCCACGAGCAATTCGTCCTCGACGATCAAAACACGCTTGCCTGCCACGTCCGTCATGCACTGCTCCTCATCACAGCAAGCAACTCGGACGCGGCGAACAGGTTCCCTAGCGGCTCACGGAAATGTGCGCGCCGCCGGGTCTCGAGGCCCGGCAGCGCGGCAGGGTGTCAGGCGGCCACGCGGCGCAGGGCGTCGATGACCTCGTCCACCACGGTTTCCACCAGTTCGCGGTCGTCGCCTTCGCCCATCACGCGGATCACCGGCTCGGTGCCGGAGGGGCGGATCAGCAGGCGGCCGTGATTGGCGAGCCGCTGCTCGGCCTGGGCGATCGCGGTGATGACGGAGGGGCTCTCCAGCGGGCGGCCCGACTGGTAACGGACATTCTTGAGGATCTGCGGCAGCGGCTCGAAGCGGTGGCACACTTCCGAGACCGGGCGCTCGTGCCGGGCCACCACGGCGAGCACCTGCAGCGCCGCCAGCAGCCCGTCTCCGGTGGTGGAATAGTCCGACAGGATGATGTGGCCGGACTGCTCCCCGCCCACATTGAAGCCGTCGCTCATCATGCGTTCCAGCACATAGCGGTCGCCGACCGAGGTGCGCGCGAGGGTCAGGCCGATATCGGCCAGGTGCCGCTCCAGCCCGAGATTGGACATGACGGTCGCCACGATGCCGTCGCGCGAGAGGCGTCCGTCATCGCGGAAGCTCTCGGCGATCACGGCCATGATCTGGTCCCCGTCCACCACGTGGCCCTTCTCGTCCACGATGATGACCCGGTCCGCATCCCCGTCCAGCGCGATGCCGATATCGGCGCGCACTTCCCGCACCTTGGCGGAAAGGGCGGCGGGGGAGGTGGAGCCCACGTCGCGATTGATGTTGAGGCCGTCCGGCTCGGTGCCGATGGCGATCACCTCGGCGCCCAGCTCCCACAGCGCTTCGGGGGCCACCCGGTAGGCCGCGCCGTTGGCGCAGTCCACCACCACGCGCAGGCCCTCGAACGACTGGTTCCGGGGCAGGGTGCGCTTGGCATATTCGATATAGCGGGCGTGCACGCCCTCCAGCCGCCGGGCGCGGCCGATTTCCTCGGGCTTCGCCAGCCGCTTGGAGAGTTCGAGGTCGATCAGTTCCTCGATCTCGGCCTCGATGCTGTCGGACAGCTTGAAACCGTCCGGTCCGAACAGCTTGATGCCGTTGTCGTCGAACGGATTGTGCGAGGCGGAGATCATCACGCCGAGATCGGCGCGCATGGAGCGGGTCAGCATGCCCACCGCCGGGGTCGGGATGGGGCCGAGCAGCAGCACGTCCATGCCCACCGAGGTGAAGCCCGCCACCAGCGCATTCTCGATCATGTAGCCGGACAGGCGCGTGTCCTTGCCGATCACCACGCGGTGGCGATGCTCGCCCCGCCTGAAGGCGAGGCCCGCGGCCATTCCCACCCGCAGGGCGAGATCCGCCGTCAGGGTCGCATTCGCGCGTCCGCGCACACCATCCGTGCCGAAATACTTCCGGGACATGCCCACCTCTTGAACCGCCGCGCTCCCGCGCGGCACACATGCGCAGGAGTATGCCAGATTTGTTACGCCACCGTTTCGCGCTTTACCCTCTTCGCGCCGATCGCGCCGCTCAAGATTTGTGAACAAAGCTCACAGGGCGGCGGCGTGCGCCGATAACGGGCATCCATCGCTCTTCCCATTTGCTCGTCTGCACTCCCGGATGCTAGGGCAGGGGCCGCACTGAACTGGAGCCGCCGCCCGTGTCCGCCACAAGCCTTGATGTTCTCGCCCTCGGCAATGCCATCGTCGATGTGATCAGCCGCGCGGAGGAGGATTTCCTGGCGGCCCATGCCATGCCCAAGGGCTCCATGACGCTGATCGACGAGGTGCGGGCCGAGGCGGTCTATGCCGCCATGGGTCCCGGCGTCGAGATTTCCGGCGGGTCGGCGGCCAATACGGCGGTGGGCGTTGCGGCGCTCGGCGGCCGCTCGGGCTTTGTCGGCCTTGTTCGCGACGACGCGCTGGGCACGGTGTTTGCCCATGACATCCGCGCCGCCGGGGTCGCCTTCGGCACCGCCGCGGCCGGCGAGGGGCCGGCCACCGCCCGCTGCCTCATCCTGGTGACGCCCGATGGCGAGCGCACCATGAACACCTATCTCGGCGCCGCGCAGAACCTCACGGTCGCCCATGTGGACGCTGCGATCGTTGAGAGCGCGGCCATCACCTATCTGGAAGGCTATCTGTGGGACCCGCCGCCCGCCAAGGAGGCGTTCCTCGCCGCCGCCGGCATCGCCCACAAAGCGGGGCGGCAGGTGGCCCTCACCCTGTCCGACGCTTTCTGCGTCGATCGCTATCGCGGCGAGTTCCTCGACCTGATCCGGCGCGGCGTGGTGGATCTGGTGTTCGCCAACGAGACCGAGGTGAAGTCCCTCTACGAGACCGCCGATTTCGATGCGGCGCTGGTGCGCCTGCGTGCAGAGGCGAAGCAGGCCGTGGTCACCCGCAGCGAGAAGGGGGCCCTGTTCTGCGCCGATGGCGCGTGCGTCACGGTGCCTGCCTTCCCGGTGGCGGAAGTTGTGGACACCACGGGCGCGGGCGACCTGTTCGCGGCCGGCTTCCTGTTCGGCCACGCCACCGGCCGTGATCCCGCCACCTCGCTGCGCCTCGGCGCGCTCGCGGCGGCCGAGGTGATTTCCCATGTGGGCGCGCGGCCGCAGAAGCGGCTGATCGACCTTGCCACCGAGGCTGGCCTGCTGCGGTGACCCTTCCTGCGGAGACAGATGGCGCGGCGCGCGCGCTCGCCGGCATCGAGACCGGCGCCCGCACCATCCTGGTGCTGGGCGGGGCCGGCACGGGGAAGACCACCTTCCTCCACGAGCTGCGCAAGACGGGGCGCGGGCGGCAGGTGTTTCTGGCGCCCACCGGCGTTGCCGCGCTGCAGCTCGGCGGGCAGACCATCCATTCCTTCCTCGGCATTCCCCCGCGCATTCTCAACCCGGACGAGGTCAAGCCCCGCGTGCAGGTGCGCCGCCTGCTGAAGAAGCTCGACCGCATGGTGATCGACGAGATTTCCATGGTGCGCGCCGACCTGCTGGACACCGTGGACCGGACGCTGCGCATCGCGCGTGATCGCGACGAGCCGTTCGGCGGCGTGCAGATGGTGTTTGTGGGCGACTTCCTGCAATTGCCGCCGGTGGTGCCCTATGCCGAGCAGGACATGCTGGAGCGGATGGGGTACGGCGGCCCGTTCGCATTTGATGCCAAGGTGTTGCAGGGCGCCGAGGTGACCTGCGTGCCGTTCACCAAGGTGCACCGCCAGTCGGACGACCAGTTCATCTCGGTCCTGTCCGGCATCCGGCGCGGCCTTGGCCTCAGGGAGGCGGTGGAGGTGCTGAATGCGGCCTGCGTGCGCGAGCATCGCCCCGGCCGCACCCCGGTTCTCCTCACCCCCACCAATGCCCGCGCCGATGCCTACAACCAGAAGGGCCTAGCGGCCCTGTCCGGCGAGCCGCGTGCCTTTTCGGGCCTGCTGAAGGGCGAGTTCGGGCTGGAGGGCGACCGCCTGCCGGTGGCCGAGCACCTGACCCTGAAGGCCGGCGCCCGCGTGATGGCGCTGCGCAACGATCCGGCCCGCCGCTGGGTGAACGGCTCGGTCGGCACCGTGATGGGCATCGGCGCCCATTCCGCCGTGGTGCGGTTCGATGCCGGGCCGATGGTGGAGATCGAGAGCTTCACCTGGGAGCGCATCCGCTATGGCTGGGACGAGGCCGCCGGGCGCATCGAGGCGCAGGTGGTGGGCACCTATACCCAGCTTCCCCTGGCCCCGGCCTGGGCCATGACCATGCACAAGGCGCAGGGGCTGACGCTGGAGGACGTGCGGATCGACTTCGAGAACGGCGCCTTTGCGGCGGGGCAGGCCTATGTGGCGCTTTCCCGCGCCCGTTCCATGGAAGGGCTCTCGCTGGTGCGCGCCATCCGCCATTCGGACATCCGCTTCGACCGGCGCGTGGCGGCCTTCGTCGGCGCGTTCGAGGCGGGGAGCGTGCCGCGCATCGGTTGATCCCGCCGCCCCGCTTTCAGGGCCGTGCGGTACAGGTGGCGAGCGGCGCCGCGTCTTCCCCCTTGCGCAGGTCCTGCAGCGTGGCCGAGCCGCCCTTCTCCCACCACACATAGGGACCGGCGGCATAGCGGGCGCCGGATGCGGCGAGCACGTTGGCGAACACCATCGGCTTGCCCGCCACCGGCAGGAGGGCGAGGGAGATGCCGCCCGAATTCACATAATTCACGCTCATCGGCCCAATACCCGTGCAGGCATAGCTGGTCTTGAGCCGCTGGACCGTGGCGCCCTCGGGCAGGGGGATGACCAGATCCTCCGCCGATGCGGCGCCCGATATCAGGAAAGCCAAAAGGACGGCCGGACGCAGAAGCAGGCTGGGGCGCATCACGTTTTCCCTCCAAGCGGAGCCGGGCCGGCCGCACGCCCGGCTGCTAATCCGTCTCCGTACCGCCGCTAACCGTAAATCCCAAGATCCGATCCCGGGTGTCGCACCGATCTGCGCTTTCGCTATTCGACTGAGTCGCCGAAGTCCCGTGCTTCCATTATGGGCGGCGATCAGACCGGAGCAAGATACCTGTAGAAATGTTCATGCAAACGTTGTTCCTTGGTGTTTTGTTGTGACCTGCAACCAAGGGTACCGAAAATTCAGTCCATACTGGATGCATATTCCGTGTTTATTGCCCGGATTTGAACCAGTTCTGATTCTAACCGTCCTTGTATCCAGCAGGGCGGCGTGTATCCCTGAACCTCCTCTAGGGAATGGCCCCTTACTCGTGACTTTGTCTGCAACGACCATGATGCCAGCGGGAGCGGACCCGGCCAGACCCTTCGACCGGCCACTCGTGCCATGGAAGGCCAATGCCGCTCTGGCGGGAACAGGCATCATCATCCTGCTGATGCTCACCCTTGTGGGCTACACCCAGTGGGAAATGCGGCAGGAAGCCTGGCTGCGGGCGGAGCAGACCTCGCAGAATGTTCTGCGGAGCGTGGCCGCCCATATCGACACGCAGGCGCAGGTGATCGGCTTCGCGCTGGACGTGACCGCCAACGGCATTGCCGCCATGGATGCGCGCAATTCCCCATCCGACGCGGCCCACGATCTGGTGTCGGATATCGCCCGCAAGGCCGGGCTGGTGGGTGTCGTTCTCGTCCTCGATGCGGACGGGAGCGTGCGCGTGGATTCGGAGCAGCACCCGGCCAGAGTCGCCAATCTCGGCACCCAAGATTATTTCACGGTCCATCAGTCAAATCCGGCCTCCAAGGATTATCTCAGCCAGCCTGTCTTCTTCGAGCACGACAAGGGGGAACCCAGCTTCGTGCTGAGTCGCCGGCTCACGTCGCAGGACGGCACATTTCGCGGCGTGATCGTTCTCGGCATTCCGCTGCGCTTCGTCGCCGATATCCTGCGCTCGGTGGAACTGGGTCCGGATGGCAACATCATGCTGATATCAGCGAAGGGCATCATCTATGCAGAGAGCAAGGGCGCGAGATGGGGGGGCACGGGCGCGGATGTGTCTTCCACTGTGCTTTTCCAAACCCTGACGTCCAAGCCTGACGGCATGTTCGTGGATGACAGCCAGCGACCCGCGAGCCTTGTGAGCTTTTCGCGTGTCGGCGGCACACAGATGATCCTCGCCGCCACCATGTCTGTGGAGAGCATTCTGATCGATTGGTGGCGGCGCACAGCCATCATCGGTGTCCTGTCACTGGTGGTTTGTGCGGCCCTGGGGGTGTTCGCGGTCCTGCTGCACCGGGAATTGCTGCGGCGTGTGGCGGCGGAGTTCCGCCTCGGCCAGCTTTCCATCACCGATGGGCTGACCGGCCTTGCCAACCGGCGTCATTTCGACGAGCGGCTGCGGCTGGAATGGCGACGGGCCGCCCGCACGGGTGCGCCGCTTGCCCTGCTTTTCATTGATGCCGATCACTTCAAGGCGCTCAACGACGTGTTCGGCCACGCCAAGGGTGACGAGGTGCTGAAATCTGTGGCGGGCTGCATTGCCATCAGCATCCGGCGGCCGGGGGATCTTGCGGCCCGGTTTGGCGGCGAGGAGTTCGCCGTCATCCTTCCCGATACCGGCTCGGAGGCGGCTCTCGGCCTCGCGCAGACCATCCGTGCACGCATCGAGGATCTGAGGTTCGCCGGGGTGACCCGCCCCGTGACCGTCAGCATCGGGATCAAGGCCATGCGGCCCGCGCCGGACATCGCCGTCTCCACTCTGCTGGAGGCTGCCGACAAGGCGCTCTATCAGGCAAAGGCTGCGGGCCGGAACCGCGTCATCCTGTCTGACTAACCTTACCGGAGACCTGCGATTTTTTGACCCGCGAGCGCACGGCTTCGCAGGTGCGCCGGGACTTGTGTGCAGTGCAAACTTGGCGCAGAGTTACCCCGTTAGCACTTGATCATTTTACATCATTTTTTCGGTTGGCTTCTTTCTGAACGGAGATTGCCGATGGCGGATGCGCCCCTTTCCTTTCGTCGCGCACCTGTGCCGGCGGCCATAGACACCCGCTATCTCGACCAGTTGCCCTCGGCGGTGATGCTCTGCGATCCCGCAAGCCTTGAAATCCGTTACGCCAATGCCCGCTCCATGCGTCTGCTTGAGGCGCTGGCGCATCTTCTGCCGGTCCCGCCCGCCGAGATGATCGGGGGATCGCTCGAATGTCTGCATCCCGCCTTCGCCGAATTGTCGGCGCTGGCGGAGAATGCTCAGGAGCCGTCGCGGCGCCTCATCCTGTCCACGCGCGGCGAGCGGATGGAATTCCACGCCCACGCGCTGCGCGACCCCAACGGGCGGCCCGGTTTCCTCCAGATCACCTGGAGCGTGACCACGGCCGTGGTGGCGCAGGAGGATGCTGCGACACGGCTCCGGCTGGTGGTGGATCAGCTGCCGCTCAACGTGATGACGTGCAGCCTTCCCGATCTGCGGATCGACTATGCCAATGCGGCGGCCCTTGCCGCCTTTGACGGGCTGAAGGCGGCCTATCCGGCGGCGGCGCCGGGCCTCGTGGGCACCCCCATGGAGATGTTCTTTCCCAGCGAGCGCCTCGCGGATGCCGGCAGCCTCCCGCTCACCCGGGAGGTTCAGGCGGGCGGCGAGAGCATCGTGTTCACGGTGTCCGCGCTGGTCGGGCCGGGGGAGCAGTATCTCGGGCCGCTGGTGACATGGCAGGTGCGCTCCGCCGGGTTTGTGGGCGCCGGCATGCCCACGGTGCCGTCCCTCACCCCCGACGAGGTGCTCGAAAGCCTTAAGGCCAGCATCAGCCGGATCCGCACCGTGACCGCCTCCATGGAGAAGATCGCAGGCAGGGCCCGTGATGCGGCTTCCCAGCCGCCGCCTGCGGTGCAGCCGCTCCTTCAGGCCGCGCTCCTTCCCGCCGTGACCGTTCCGGCCGAAGCCTCGCCGCCGAACGTCCCTGAAACTGTGGCGGAACAGCCAAGTCTCCCGTCCACCGTGGTCGAGATCCCCCAGGAGAGGTCGAACTATGCCGATCTCCTGCGGATTCGAGTCGAAAGGTTGCTGGGGCGCGGGGGTTAGTCGCCTACGTGCTTGTCCTTAAGGAATGTCCACATGGTGGCGCCGGGGGTATCCGGCGGCGGCAATTTGATCCAACAGCGCCATTTTGGGTGTAATTTTGGCCCTTTGTATCCGCTGGTGGTTCATTTCATTGGAATGTCTCAAGTTTCACGCAAGCCACGGCGCGTCATTGTTCCGTCGTCTTCAGGGACGGCGGGCGACGACGGGAGCGAAGGATGGCGTGGGGTTCGCAGGCGGTGAAGAAGGACGTAGTTCCTCTCAGCGTCGATACAAAGCTTGTGGAGCGCCTGCCGGCGCCGATTCTGATCTGTGACGGGCAGACCGCGCAGATCCTCTATCTCAATTGTGCCGCCGTCGATCGGCTGCGCCCCGTTGCCTCCGCGCTTCCCGCTGCGCCCGAGGCGCTTGCGGGGCACGCGCTCTCCGCACTTGTGCCGGGTCTGGTCCCGGGCGGCGCGAAGGGGCGCACCGGAATTCCCGAGACGCGGGATGTGGAGATCGGCGGGCAGCCGTTCCGCTTTTCCTTTTCCTCCGGCGAGAGCGAACGCGGCCGGCCGGCGCATCTTCTGGTGACCATTGAGGCTGGCTCCACCATCTCGGCTGCGGCCCAGCGCCTGCGCCAGATGGTTGATGACATGCCCATCAATGTCATGACCTGCGTGCTCGAAGATTTCCGCATCGACTACGCCAACAGCGCGAGCATTAACACGCTGCGGCGCATCGAGCATTTTCTTCCGATCCGCGCCGACCAGCTTGTGGGCTCGTCCATCGACGTGTTCCACAAGGATCCGGGCCGCATCCGCCGCCTTCTGGCCGACCCGCGCAACCTGCCGCACACCGCCCGCATCCGGGTGGGGCCTGAGACGCTGGAGTTGCGCATTTCGGCCATCACCAATCTCGACGGCACCTATGCCGGCCCCATGCTGACCTGGGCGCTGATGACGGAGACCGTCGCCATCGCCAACAGCGTGACGGAAGTCGCGCAGGGCATGACGCGCACTGCCGATACGGTCCAGCAGTCCAGCGAGCAGCTTCTGGAACTTACCGAGCAGTCGCAGGAGATCGCGCAGGCGGTGTCCGCCTCCGCCGTCCAGATGACGGCCTCCTTCGACGAGATTTCCAGCCAGCTGAACAATGCCACCACCACCTCCCGCGACATGGCCCGCAAGGCCAGCGCGGCGGATACGCTGGTGAGCGGGCTGGCCGGCAGCCTGGAGCGGATCGGCACGGTGACGGCGCTGATCGACAAGATCGCCTCCCAGACCAACCTCCTGGCGCTGAACGCCACTATCGAGGCGGCACGGGTGGGCGAGGCCGGCAAGGGCTTCGCCGTGGTCGCGCAGGAGGTCAAGGCGCTGGCGGTGCAGACCGCGAACGCCACCAAGGACATCCGTCAGCAGGTCACCTCGGTTCAGGATTCGAGCGCCGAGGCGGCTTCCTCCGTGTCCGAGATCACCGGCAATATCAATCGGCTCAGCGAGGTGTTCACGGCCATCTCCGCCGCGATGGAAGAGCAGGTCGTCACCAACCGCTCGGTGAGCGAAAGCATCATCGGCGTGTCGCGCGCCTCTGGAGAGATCCGGGATGCGGCCAATACGGTGAGCAATGCCGCAACCGATGTGACCGGATTTGTGGACCGCCTGAACGGGGAGCTTGAAAACTTCCTCAAAGGACGGCCCTGACCGCCGGCGCTTCCCGCTCCCCAGCCCTGACGGGGAGCGCCGGTGACGTCTCCCCGATGGGGAACATGGACAAGTCTTCATTTGAACGCGCCTGAAGGCGGGCGTATCCCGGTCCTGTCAACCGGAGAGGTCCGGCGGCAGGCCTGAGGATCAAGACACCTCGGGGATGCCCAGCGGTACCGACCGCCTCTCAGGACATGTGACCTTCGAATTCAGTGACCCTCCAAGACTGGCGCCTGCCCAAGCCCGGCAGGCGCCATTTTTTTATCCCGCGCGGGCTTCAGCCCCGGCTGCGACGGGCGAAGCCGGGTGGCCGGAGAAACGGCTCGTCCCGCGGTGGCGCATCGCTTTGCGTGAGGTGGGCGAGGAACAGCGGGTGGGAATGACGGGGAAGCCTGGGGTCCGGCCCGCCGCGGGGCGTCGCGCTTGGTTGCCCCCATTCGGGGTGAGCCCTGTCCGTGCGCAGGTCGGTTCCGTTGATTGTTTTCATGCAAATGAAACGCCCCGTGCGGGATGTCGTTCCGTGTGGCAGCGGATGAGGGCGCCTTGCTTTCGCCTGGGGCGAGGCGTATCTCAGCGTCGGGACACGCCTCCCCAACGAGGCGCGCCCATCTGTAAGGATGGAACGACATGACGACGAATGATGCTCCGGCCGTCCGCCCGGAGAACCCCAATTTTTCCTCCGGCCCCTGTGCCAAGCGTCCCGGCTGGACGCTGGACGCCCTGCGCGACGCGCCGCTCGGCCGCTCCCACCGCGCCAAGGTGGGCAAGGTGAAGCTGAAGGAAGCCATCGACCTCACCCGCTCCGTGCTGGAAATTCCGGCCGGCTACCGCATCGGCATCGTGCCCGCGTCCGATACCGGCGCGGTCGAGATGGTGTTGTGGTCCATGCTCGGCGCCCGCCCGGTGGACCTGCTGGCCTGGGAGAGCTTCGGCGAAGGCTGGGTGACGGATGTCGTCAAGCAGCTCAAGCTCACCGATGCGCGCGTGCTCACCGCCCCCTATGGCGAACTGCCCGACCTGAAGACGGTCGATTTCAGCCGTGACGTGGTGTTCACCTGGAACGGCACCACCTCCGGCGTGATGGTGCCTGACGCGGAGTGGATTCCGGCCGACCGCGAGGGCCTGACCATCTGCGACGCGACCTCTGCCGCGTTCGCCCAGAAGCTCGATTTCACCAAGCTGGATGTGGTCACCTTCTCCTGGCAGAAGGTGCTCGGCGGCGAGGCCGCGCACGGCATGCTCATCCTCTCCCCCCGCGCGGTGGAGCGGCTGGAGACCTACAAGCCGGCGTGGCCGCTGCCGAAGATCTTCCGCATGACCAAGGGCGGCAAGCTCATCGAAGGCATCTTCGAGGGCGAGACCATAAACACGCCCTCCATGCTGTGCGTGGAAGACTATATCGACGCGCTCAAGTGGGCGCAGTCGGTGGGGGGCCTGTCTGGCCTTCAGGAGCGCTCCAACCGCAACTTCGAGGCGATCGCGCAGTGGGTGCACCGCACCCCGTGGGTGGATTTCCTCGCCAGCGATCCGGTGACCCGCTCCAACACCAGCGTCTGCCTCAAGGTGGTGGACCCCGACGTGACCGGCATGCCGGCCGACGCGCAGGCCGCGTTCGCCAAGGCCATCGCCTCGGGGCTGGAAAAGGGCGGCATCGCCTATGACATCGGCTCCTATCGCGATGCCCCGGCCGGCCTGCGCATCTGGTGCGGCGCCACCGTCGAGCGTTCCGACGTGGAAGCGCTGACCCACTGGCTCGACTGGGCCTATGGCGTCGCCAAGGCGTCCCTGATCAAGGCGGCGTGACGCCCGAGGGCGTCTTGCGGACAATTCCCTCTCCCGCATGCGGGGGAGGGCCGGGGAGAGGGCCTTGCGGCTTTTCCTTCCCCTCGCCCGATCGCGCCCGTTCCTTCCCCCTCCCAACCCTCCCCCGCAAGCGGGAGAGGGCTTTTGTGGCCCGGCCTGCGCGCCCCTGCGCTGCGGCCGCCTGCGCAACCCCCATTCCGGAGCCCCATCATGGCCCCTCGCGTTCTCATTTCCGACAAGCTGTCCGACGCCGCCGTCCAGATCTTCAAGGATCGCGGCATCGAGGTGGATTTCCAGCCCGACCTCGGCAAGGACAAGGACAAGCTGGCCGAGATCATCGGCAATTATGACGGCCTTGCCATCCGCTCGGCCACCAAGGTCACGCCCAAGATCCTTGAGAAGGCCACGCGCCTGAAGGTGGTGGGCCGCGCAGGCATCGGCGTCGATAATTTCGGCAATTCCATCACCACCGCCGAGCACGCCATCGCCATGATGTTCGCGCTCGCCCGCCAGATCCCGCAGGCCGACGCCTCCACCCAGGCCGGCAAGTGGGAGAAGAACCGCTTCATGGGCGTGGAGCTGACGGCCAAGACGCTGGGCATTATCGGCTGCGGCAATATCGGCTCCATCGTCGCCGAGCGCGGCATCGGCCTGAAGATGAAGGTGATCGCGTTCGATCCCTTCCTCTCCCCCGAGCGGGCGCTGGATCTGGGCGTCGAGAAGGTGGAGCTGGACGACCTGCTCGCCCGTGCCGATGTCATCACCCTGCACACCCCGCTGACCGAGAAGACCAAGAACGTCCTCTCTGCCGAGAATCTCGCCAAGACCAAGAAGGGCGTGCGGATCATCAACTGCGCCCGCGGCGGTCTCGTGGACGAGGCGGCGCTGCGCGCCGCGCTCGACAGCGGCCAGGTGGCGGGCGCGGCGTTCGACGTGTTCACCGTCGAGCCGGCGGAGACCAACCCGCTGTTCGGCCATCCCAATGTGGTGTGCACGCCGCACCTTGGCGCCGCCACCACCGAGGCGCAGGAGAATGTCGCCCTTCAGGTGGCGGAGCAGATGAGCGACTACCTGCTCAACGGCGCCATCTCCAATGCGGTGAACTTCCCCTCCATCACCGCCGAGGAAGCCCCGAAGCTGCGCCCCTTCATCGAACTGGCGGAAAAGCTCGGCTCGTTCGCGGGCCAGCTCACCGACACCGACATCAAGACCATCCGCATCACCTATGAGGGCGAGGTGGCCAAGCTGAAGGTGAAGGCGCTCACCAGCGCGGCGGTGGCCGGCCTGCTGCGTCCGGCGCTGGCCGACATCAATGTGGTGTCCGCCCCGAGCGTCGCGAAGGAGCGGGGCATCGTGGTGGAGGAGACCACCCGCGCCGCCGAGGCCGATTTCGACAGCCTCATCACCCTCACCGTGATCACCGACAGCTATGAGCGCTCGGTGTCCGGCACGGTGTTCGCCGATGGCGCGCCGCGCATCGTCAATATCAAGGGCATCAAGGTGGACGCGGAATTCGCGCCGTCCATGCTCTATGTGACGAACGAGGACAAGCCCGGCTTCATCGGCCGCTTCGCCAGCCTGCTGGGCGATGCGGGCGTGAACATCGCCACCTTCGCCCTCGGCCGCGACCGGCAGGGCGGGGATGCGATCGCGCTGGTGGAAGTGGACGGCCCGGTGCCGGCCGATGTGCTGGAGAAGGTCGCGGCCCTGCCGCAGGTGAAGCAGGCCAAGGGCCTCAGCTTCTGAGGGCCTTGGCTTCAGATCTGTTCAGCCTGAGCATTATGGGGGCTGCCGGCAGTGCCGGCAGCCCCTTTCTCATTCGATGGGTGTAGCCGCCTTCGCGCCGGACCGGGTCGCCGTGACGATGCCCGCTAGCACCATGGCGTAACCGAGCCCGTGATACCAGGCGAAGGTCTCGCCCAGCAGCAGGATCGCGAGCACCGAGCCGAACACCGGCATGAGATGGAAGAACGGCGCCGCGCGGTTCGCGCCGATGAGTTCCACGCCCCGGTTGAAGCACAGATAGGCGATCAGCGCCGGGAACACGCTCACATAGAGGATCACCCCGATGCTGAGCGGGTCGAGGGTGAGGCTGATTTCGCCGTGCTGCGCCTCCCACACGGTGAACGGCACCAGCAGCAGCGCGCCGAGAATCATCAGGACGGTCAGGAACGAGGCGGAGCCGAGCGGCGGGCGCATCCGCAGGAAGGCGGCGTAGAAGGCGTAGATGACCAGCGCCGCCACGATCCAGACGTCGCCCACATTGGGCGTGAGGTGCAGCAGCACATCGAGGTCACCCCGGCAGATGATGACCATCACCCCCAGCAGCGAAACGATGATGCCTGCGGTCTGCCCCAGAGAGAGGCGGTCGCGGAACAGCACCAGGCTCCACACCGCGATCAGCAGCGGCGAGATGGACTGCACCAGCAGGCCGTTCAGCGCCTGCGTGAACTGGAGCCCGTAATAGCTCATGGCGTTGTAGCTGGAGACGCCGGAGGCGGCGAGCACCAGCAGCAGCGGCAGGTTGCGCAGGATGATCGGCAGGTCCGCCCGCACCTGCCGGAAGGTGAACGGCAGGATCAGCAGCGCCGCAATGCTCCAGCGCAGGCAGGCGAGCGCCACCGGCGGCACGTGGCCCGCCACGTGGCGGCCGAGCACGATATTGGTCGCCCACAGGAAGGCGGTGAGGGACAACAGCAGATAGGGGGCGTCATAAAGGCGCCGGCCCATCCGCGAGAGCAAAGAAGGGGGCATGATCGAACCGGGCGTTTTCTCCAGCCTTGCCTTTAGTCCCTCACGCCCCTATCAAAAAGAAAAAGTTTTGCAAGCGATCTATCAGTTTCCCTTATGTGTCGGCGTCCTGCTCGCCCCAGGCTAGCGGCCAAACAGGGATTTGAGGGTGCCGTCTTCGAGCAACTGATAGGTGGTGGGATTGTCGGGGCACAGGCCGCCGGCGCATTCGAGCACCGTGGACACGCCATTTCCGAGCGCCATCAGCAGCGCGAAGATGACCGCCGCGAGGGCAAGGCCGCTCCAGGCCGGCGGCGTGATGTCGAAGGTGAACTGGCTGTCGAACAGCATCATCAAGGCGCCGCCGAGGATGATGGCGATGAAGACGATGGTGGCCCAGGTGTAGAAGTGCAGCCCCAGCAGCGGGTCGCCGAAACCGGGATCGCCGGGGGCGATGTGCAGCAGCATCTGCCGCACCGAGACGGCGCAGCCCACCGCCGCCGCCAGCATCATCATGGCATAGTGGCTCGGGCGCGGCCCGAACCGCACATTGAGCGCGAGCCCGACACCCGCGCCCACGAAGCCGGCGCGCTGGAGCAGGCAGAGCGGGCAGGGCAGGTCGCCGAACACGAGCTGGTCGAAGAAGGCCACGGCCAGAACGGCGCACACGCCGAGCAGGCCGAGCGCATTCAGGGTGCGGGACAGGGCAGGGGACATCGCGAGGGTCATGGCAGCCTCACAGCGAGATGTTCAGCGGATCGGTGGCGTGCAGCTTGAACAGCACGAGCGTCACGATCAGCGCCAGCGCGAAGGCCACGACTGCAAAGCCCCTCTTGCCCGCCAGGATGCCGGCGAAGGCGAAGAAGAAGCCGAAGAATGGAATGCTCATCATCGCGCAACCCCCCATGCTGACGATTCGCACAGCCTACGAGGCTTCCCCACCGGCGGGAAGCCTGCTGGAGACGCGCCGTGCCCTCCGCCTCAGCGCGAGGGACGCGCCGCCTGCGAGGGTGTCACGCCGAAGCGGCGGCGGAAGGTACGGATGAAATAGGACAGGTCGCCGAAGCCGGCATCGAACGCGACGGCGCTCACCTTTGCCGCATCGGCACCGGCGAGCGCGGCCCGCGCGGCCTCCAGCCTGCGGTCCAGCAGATAGCGGGTGAAGGTGGTGCCCTCCCGCGCGAACAGCTTCTGCACATAGCGCGGCGTCACCCCATGGGCGCTGGCGACGGTCTCGACGCTGAGGTCGCGGCGGGCATAGTCCCGGTCCACCTGTTCCTTGATGGCGGCGAGGCGCACGTCCGGCGTGAGGGTGCCCTGCGCCGGGTCGTCCAGCCCGAACAGGGTTCCCGCAAGATCCCGCAGATGGGTCCCCGCCAGCCGGGCATGGCGTTCGGTTTCGAGCGGAATCATGCCCTGGAGCAGGGCGCCGGCATAATGGGTGAGCAGGAGGAGGCGGTTGTCGGTGGCCGGCGCGGGCTGGCCGAGGCGGGCGTGCAGGGTTTCGGCATGGGCCACGGCGGGAGCGGCCATGCGCAGGAAGTCGAACCGCTCGGCGCCCGTGGTGTCCAGCTCGAACGGGCGCCCCAGCGCGATCAGCGCGGCGCTGCGCTCGGTGACCACAGTCTCCCGCCCGTTCTGCCGCACCCGCAACGCGCCGCCCACAGGGCGGGCAAGGACAATGTCCGCGCCGCCGCCGCCGGAGCGGATGCGCGCCTTCAGTTCGATGCAGGTGGTGATGAGCGCGCCGGGCAGCGCGCAATGCACCATGCGCACCGGCCGCCGCAGCGCCTTGGCGAACTCCACCTGCACGTCGCCCATCAGCCCCGCCACCACGGCGGCCGCCGCCGACTGGCGCCGCTGCGGCGGAAGGTCGGCGGTGGAAAACCAGACGGGATCATAGGGGGCGGACATGCGCGCTCATTACGAATTGAATAATTCCAAATTGTTGCCGTTGGGCGACAGATACGTATTAAGTCCAGAAGTTCGCTTCAGTCCATATTTTCCTTCGTTGCTGGCCAAGCGGCTTGTGCTTCCAAGTGTATATCACCTCCTACATGGTTCACTCATCACCCGTAAGCTGCGGCATGCGGCGTGTAATTCAGAATTGTTCAAATAAATGATGATCTCGCTTCGCACTCGTCTACTGGCGGTCACCAGCGTGCTCAGCCTTGCCGCCGCCTTCGCGCCCCCGGCCTCTGCCCAGACGGCAGCGTCCCCCGCGCCGGTGAACAGCGGGGGCGAGACCATCGACCTCGACGCCGTCACGGTGACCGCGACCCGCGCCGAGCGCCCGCTGAGCGACGTGCCGCAGACGGTGCGGGTCATCGAGCGCGCCGAGATCGAGCAGCAATTGCAGCTCACCAACAATCCGGCGGCGGTGCTCGCCAAGCTCGTTCCCGGCTACAGCGTCTCCACCCAGACCATTTCAGGCGCCTCCGAGAGCTTCCGCGGGCGCGACCTGCTGGTGATGATCGACGGCGTGCCCATGAACACGCCGCTGCGCAATGTCTCGCGCCTTCTGGCGCTGATCGACCTGAATTCCGTCGAGCGGATCGAAGTGGTGGCGGGCGCGTCCAGCACCTATGGCGCGGGCGCCACCGGCGGCATGGTGAACTTCATCACCAAGCGGCCGACAGAGGGTGCCCCCAAGGTGTCGGTCAATACGGCGCTGCGCACCTTCACCGCCAATCCCGGCTCCTCGCTGGCGCCGGAAGTGTCGGGCACTGTGTCCGGCAGCGTGAAGAACGGCGTGGACTATCTGTTCTCCGCCACCGGCACCTTCGCCAGCAACACCTATGACGGCGCGGGGCGGCTGCTGCCGTCCGACGGCATGCTGGGGCAGGGGGGCGGCGACAATTACGGCCGGGGCAATTTCCTCGGCAAGGTCGGCTACAATTTCGACCCCACCAAGCGGATCGAGGCTCAGGCCAGCTGGATCTACATGCAGCAGGATCCGGAATGGATGACCAGCTATGCCGGCGCCTTCGCCGCACCGGCCATCGGCGTTCCCTATACCGGGCAATCGGTGCTGGAGGATTCGCGCTCGGTCTCGCTGCGCTATACGGACAGCGCCTTCGCGCTCGGCGCGCTGTCCATGCTGGCCTATTACAACGACATCAAGAAGCGCTTCAATTACAGCACCTTCGACATCAACAACAACTTCCTGGTCTATTATTCCGGCAATCTCGGCAGCCCGACCTCGCCCTATAACCAGACCATCCTGAATTCCGAGCGGGGCGGCTTCAACCTCACCGTGGACACGCCGCTCTCCTTCATCGAGGGCGCCCGGCTGACCTGGGGCACCGACATCGTCCATGACGATACCTGGCAGACCCTGACCAACGGGCAGGACGTGTTCACGCCGCTCTCGCAGATGACCTATGCCGGCTTCGCCCAGCTTCAGGTGCCCATCGGCGAGCGCTTCGTGGTGCGCGGCGGCGTGCGCTACGAATATCTCGACGTGACCGTCAGCGACTTCACCCGCCCCGCCGCCTTCCTCGGCTTCCCCGGCCTTGGCTATGCGGTGCTGCCGTCCCTGGCGGTGACCGGCGGCAGCTATGATTATTCCGCCGCCACCTTCAATCTCGGCGCCACCTACAAGCTCACCGACACCACGGAGCTCTATGGCGGCTTCAGCCAGGGCTTCGCGCTGCCGGACATCGGCGCCTTCACCCGGCGCGCGGGCGCGCAGGGCACGGCGCAGATCCTGGCTTATGGCTGCTATATCGGCCGCACGCTGCCCTCGGTGCCCTACACCTGCAACAAGGTGAATTCCATCAGCTATGACGACCTCGGGATCGAGGCGCAGATCGTCAACAATTACGAACTGGGCATTCGCGGCGGGATCGGCAAGTTCAAGGGCAGCCTTGCCGGCTTCTATTCCACCTCCGACGACGGCGTGAACTTCGTCGCCTCCACCAACTCCATCGGCCAGTCGAAGGAGATCATCTACGGGGTGGAATTCACCGGCGAATACGCTTTCTCTCCCAGCCTCGCCCTCGGCACCAACCTCGCTTTGCGCGAAGGGCGCTGGGATTCCGACAGCGACGGCGAGATCGACGCCTGGCTGCCCAACAACCGCATCTCCACCCCGTTCCGGGGCACCGTCTATGGCAATTACCGCTTCGACCAGGGCACCACCGTGCGCGCCGAAGTGGAGTTCTGGAGCGGGCGCGGCAAGTATGACGGCACCGAGGTGTTCCAGATCGAGCCGGGCGCCGTGCTCAACGCGGCCGTCGCCCATCCGCTGGGCGGGGGCACGGTCTATCTCTCGGTCGATAACATCCTCGATTCCGCCTATCCGAACCCGAGCGCCAGCGCTACGCGCGGCTTTGATGTCTATGGCTGGGGGCGCACCGTGACCCTCGGCTTCAGCAAGACGTTCTGACGCCATGGTCCGGCTCGATCTCGAAGGCGGAGACCTCGCCGTGCTGCGGCTGCTGCCCCCTTACGGTCCGCAGGATGAAGCGGACTATCTGGCGGCGCTGGAGCAGGTGGCGCGCATCGACCATCCGTTCGTCCTGCTGGCTCTGTTCGGCGGCGGGCCGGCGCTCTCGCGCACCGGAGACCGCGAGCAGGCGCTGTGGTTCAAGCGCACGCGCGTCCATATGGAGGCCACCTGCCGGGGCTGCGCCATGGTGCGGCCCGGTGCATCGGAGGCGAGCGCCGCCACCTTCCGGCGCCTCTGGTCCTTCCCCATCCATGCCACGCAGGACGAGGCCGACGCCCGCGCCTTTCTCGCCGCGCTTCGCCCCTCCACCGCGGGCACGTCACCGGAGCGCGAAGC
This sequence comes from Rhizobiales bacterium 12-68-15, assembly GCA_002279855.1. Lineage (GTDB taxonomy): Bacteria > Pseudomonadota > Alphaproteobacteria > Rhizobiales > Xanthobacteraceae > Aquabacter. The sequence goes on along the minus strand of NCCY01000016.1, from coordinate 11,472 downwards.
ATGAGCACGGAAATCGCCAGCGTTCCCGGCGCGGCGCTCGCGCCGGCCATGGGGCGGGGCCGCCTGTTCGTGGTGCTGGCGGGGCTCTATCTCGCCCAGTCCATCCCCAGCTATCTGCTGGTGGCGGCCATTCCGCCCATCATGCGGGAGCAGGGCGTCTCGCGCACCACCATCGGCCTGCTCTCCGTGCTGATGCTGCCGCTGGTGCTGAAATTCCTCTGGGCCTCCTGGGTGGATCGCCTGCGCCCCATCGCCCGCGCCCACCGGGCGGGCTGGATCTTCATCACCCAGACCGGTACCGTCCTTGCCATCGGCCTGCTCGCCTGCATCGCGCCCACCGATACCGGGGCCTTCCTCGCCATCGGCCTTCTGGTGTCGGTGCTGGTCTCCACCCAGGACATCGCCACCGACGGCTATGCCACGCGCGCGCTGGCGGTGCGCGACCGCCCCTTCGGCAATGCCATCCAGGGCGGCGCGGTGGCCTTCGGCGTGGTGATCGGCGGCACGCTGAGCCTTGTGATCTATCATCATTTCGGCTGGCAGCCGATGATCTGGACCATTGCCGCCCTCTCGCTGCTGCCGCTCGTTTCCGCCTTCGCCATGCGCGAGGACGACGACCCGGCGCCGGGACAGAGCGCGCCGCGCCCGTCGCTGCGCGCCTTCTGGGCGCGGCCGGAAGCGCGCACTGCGCTGGTGGTCGCGCTGGTCTATCGCGCAAGCGAGGGCTTCGTGAAAGCGATGGAGGGGCCGTATCTGGTGGATCGCGGCGTGCCGCTCGACATCCTCGGCTATCTCTCAGGCGGCGCGGCGGCAACCGCCGGGCTCATCGGATCGGGCCTCGCGGCGGTGCTGATGCTGCGGCTTGGCACCGGGGGCGTGCTGACGCTGCTGGGCGGCTTGCGGACACTGTGCTTTGCCCTGTTCGCGCTGCACGCCTTCGATCTCGTCACCGGCTGGCCCGCCTTGTTCGGGGCGGCCGCATTCCAGACGCTGATCCGCTACATGGAGATCGTCGCCCTCTATTCCATGTTCATGGCGGTGGCCTCCCGCGACCAGCCGGGAACCGACTTCACGGTGCTCGCCTGCGCCCAGCTCGTGGTCTATCTCGCCGGCTCCAGCCTCGCCGGGGTGATCGCCGACCAGACCGGCTACGGCGTCCTCTTCGCCCTCTCCGCCGCCCTCTCGCTCGCCGCCGTGCTGTTCACCCGCACCCGCATTCCGGCAACATGAGACAGTCATCCACAAGGTCAGCCTCGCGCAAGCGCCATCGCCAACCCTGCAGTCGCCATCCCGAAAGGTGAGGACCACCCATGGTCGTCGTTGCGGACAAGATTCTCAGGATCATCGCGCCCTCGGGACGACCGGCGACCAATGCCGAACTTTCCAAGCTGACCCTCCGGGAGAAGAGCCTGGAAAGCCAGCTGCGGGAAGTCAAAAGCGCCACCGGCATGGATGACGCCACACGGCAGCAGGAAATCCGCAAGCTGGAGGACGCCATCAAGGAGGTCCAGAAGAAGATGGAGCCCCTGAAGGCGCAGCTGGAAGAGCTGAAGGCGCAGGAAGAAAAGGAAGCAAGAGCCAGCAAGGCAGCGCGCGCGGCCCGCAACAACGCTGGCAATCCCTATGCGCCGCTCCTCAAGACGGATCTCACATCCCTCGGCGAATGACGCCGATGGCGCTGCACGCTGCAGGGCATTTGAACCCCATTCTGTAACCGGCAGCCGTGAATGGCTCCGGACACCGGATTTAAAAAGAACATATTGCGAACAAGGAACAAACAGGGTACGAATTCTGCATTGAAAAGCCCTTGCGCTTGGAAGGTGGCACGGCAATGACTCAGTCGACCCTCAAACTCGTCGAAGGATCCTCAATGGATAAGACGAAGGCACTCGACGCCGCGCTCTCACAGATCGAGCGGCATTTCGGCAAAGGCTCGATCATGCGCCTTGGCAAGGGCGGCAAGGTGATGGAGGTGGAGAGCGTCCCGTCCGGATCGCTCGGCCTCGACATCGCCCTTGGCATCGGCGGCCTGCCGCGCGGCCGGGTGGTGGAGATTTTCGGCCCCGAATCGTCCGGCAAGACCACGCTCGCGCTGCATACGGTGGCCGAAGCCCAGAAGAAGGGCGGGACCTGCGCCTTCATCGATGCCGAGCATGCGCTCGACCCCATCTATGCCCGCAAGCTGGGCGTGAGCCTCGACGAACTGCTGATCTCCCAGCCGGATGCCGGCGAGCAGGCGCTTGAGATTGCCGACACGCTGGTGCGCTCCGGCGCCATCGACGTGCTGGTGGTCGATTCGGTCGCCGCGCTCACCCCGCGTGCGGAACTGGACGGCGAGATGGGCGATAGCCAGCCGGGCATGCAGGCGCGCCTGATGAGCCAGGCCCTGCGCAAGCTCACGGCGTCCATCTCCAAGTCCAACACCATGGTCATCTTCATCAACCAGATCCGCATGAAGATCGGCGTGATGTATGGCTCGCCGGAGACCACCACGGGCGGCAACGCGCTCAAATTCTACGCCTCCGTCCGCCTCGACATCCGCCGCATCGGCATGATCAAGGAGCGTGACGAGGTGGTGGGCAACCAGACCCGCGTGAAGGTGGTGAAGAACAAGCTCGCCCCGCCCTTCAAGCAGGTGGAATTCGACATCATGTATGGCGAAGGCGTCTCCAAGACCGGCGAACTGCTGGATCTCGGCGTGCGCGCCGGCATCGTGGAAAAGTCCGGCGCCTGGTTCTCCCACGACAGCCAGCGGCTGGGTCAGGGGCGTGAGAACGCCAAGACCTTCCTCAAGCAGCATCCCGAGGTCGCCGACCGCATCGAGGCCGCCATCCGCCAGAATGCCGGTCTCATCGCCGAGCAGATCCTGACCGGCGGGCCGGAAGACGCAGACGAAGGCGAGGCCGCTGAGGCTTGATCCCCGTCCGGAGCCGGGCTGCCTCCGGGCGGCCCGGTCTGGCTTTGGTGGAACGCGGTGCTGGTCTCGACCGGCCTGTGCCCGGACGCCCGCTGCGCCGCCGGAGGGTGGGCTTGGCAATGGTTTTCTAGACAAGAAGAAACGGCATCGCTAAACGGTCAAACTCCCGCCCATGCCGGGACGAACAAAGCGCCCTGCCGCGCAGCGGTGTGGTGGCCGAGACTGAATGGTGATCAGCAGATGAGCGGCGTCAACGAGATCCGGTCGACCTTCATCGACTATTTCGTCCGGGAAGGACATGAGGCGGTGTCGTCCTCCCCCCTCGTTCCCCGGAACGATCCGACGCTGATGTTCACCAATGCCGGCATGGTGCAGTTCAAGAATGTCTTCACCGGCGTCGAGAAGCGGCCCTATTCCCGCGCGGTGACCTCCCAGAAGTGCGTGCGCGCCGGCGGCAAGCACAACGACCTGGACAATGTGGGCTACACCGCCCGCCACCACACCTTCTTCGAAATGCTGGGGAATTTCTCCTTCGGCGACTATTTCAAGGATCGCGCCATCGAGTTGGCGTGGAACCTGGTCACGCGCGAGTTCGAGCTTTCGAAGGACCGCCTGCTGGTCACGGTCTATTCCGAGGACGACGAGGCGCATGCCTTGTGGAAGAAGATTGCGGGCCTGCCCGACGATCGCATCATCCGCATTCCGACCTCGGACAATTTCTGGGCCATGGGCGATACCGGCCCGTGCGGCCCGTGCTCGGAAATCTTCTTCGACCACGGCCCCCACATCGCCGGCGGCCCGCCCGGCTCGCCGGATCAGGACGGGGACCGGTTCATCGAGATCTGGAATCTCGTGTTCATGCAGTATGAGCAGCTGCCCGGCGGCGAGCGCGTGAACCTGCCGCGCCCCTCCATCGACACGGGCATGGGGCTGGAGCGCATTTCGGCGCTGCTTCAGGGCACCCACGACAATTACGAAACCGACCTGATGCGGGCCCTCATCGCCGAGGTGGCCGAACTTACCGGCGTCTCGCCAGACGGCCCGCAGAAGGCCAGCCACCGGGTGATCGCCGACCATCTGCGCGCCTCGGTGTTCCTGACCGCCGATGGCGTCCTGCCGTCCAATGAAGGGCGCGGCTATGTGCTCCGCCGCATCATGCGCCGCGCCATGCGCCATGCGCAGCTGCTCGGCGCGCGCGATCCGCTGATGCACCGTCTCGTGCCCATGCTGGTGCGCGAGATGGGCCGCGCCTATCCCGAGATCGTCCGCGCGGAAGCACTGGCAGAGGAGACGCTCCTGTTGGAAGAGCGCCGCTTCCGCCGCACGCTGGAGCGCGGCCTCGGCCTTCTGGAAGAAGAGAGCGCGGGTCTGACCAGCGGCGCGCGCTTCCCCGGCGACGTGGCCTTCAAGCTCTATGACACCTATGGCTTCCCGCTGGATCTCACCGAGGACGCGCTGCGCGGCCGGGGCATCCAGGTGGATGTGGCGGCGTTCAATGCCGCCATGGAGCGCCAGCGGGCAGATGCCCGCGCGGCGTGGCAGGGCTCGGGCGAGGCTGCGACCGATACGGTCTGGTTCGCCGTGAAGGAGCGCGAAGGCGCCACGGAATTCCTCGGCTACGACACCGAAAGCGCCGAAGGCGTGGTGCGCGCGCTGGTGCGCGACGGCGTCGAGGTGGATGTGCTGCGGGCCGGCGAGCAGGGCCTCCTGGTGCTGAACCAGACGCCCTTCTACGGCGAATCGGGCGGCCAGGCCGGCGATACGGGCCTCGTTGCTGCCGAAACCGTGCGTGCCACCGTCCTGAACACGCAGAAGAAGCTCGGCGACCTGTTTGTCCATGAAGTGCAGGTGGCGGAAGGCGAGCTGACGCGCGGCACCGCGCTGACGCTGGAGGTGGACCACGCCCGCCGCGCCGCGATCCGCGCCAACCATTCCGCCACCCATCTCCTGCACGAGGCGCTCCGCCGCGTGCTCGGCGACCATGTGGCCCAGAAGGGCTCGTCCGTGGCGCCCGAGCGGCTGCGGTTCGACTTCTCCCATCCCAAGCCCATGAGCGAGAACGAGCTCGCCGAGGTTGAGGAGATCGTCAACGCCTATGTGCTGCGCAACGAGCCGGTGGAAACCCGGCTCATGGCCGTGGATGACGCGGTCCAGTCCGGCGCGCGCGCCCTGTTCGGCGAGAAGTATGGCGACGAGGTCCGCGTCGTAACCATGGGCACGGACGAGGGCAACGGCGCCCCGTTCTCCGTGGAATTGTGCGGCGGCACCCATGTGAAGCGCACCGGCGACATCGGCCTCGTGAGCGTGGTGGGCGAGAGCGCGGTGGCCTCCGGCGTCCGCCGCATCGAGGCGCTCACGGCCACGCGGGCGCGTCACCATCTCAATGCGGCCAACACCGCGTTGCAGGCCGCAGCCGCCAGCCTCAAGGTTGGCGTCGCCGATGTGGAAGCGCGGGTCGCGGCGCTGGTGGACGAGCGCCGCAAGCTGGAGCGTGAGCTTTCCGAGACGCGCCGCAAGCTCGCCATGGGCGGCGGCGGCGAGGAGGGTGGCCCGGCCATCACCGAGGTGAACGGGACGCGCTATCTGCGTATCCTGATGACCGGCGCCGATCCCAAGGATCTGAAGGCCATCGTCGATCAGGGCAAGACCAAGATCGGTTCGGGCGTTGTCGCCGTGGCCAATATGGCGGCGGATGGCAAGGGCGCGCTGGTGGTGGGTGTCACGGCGGATCTTGCGGATCGGTTCGACGCCCAGAAGCTGGTGCGCACCGGCGTCGAAACGCTCGGTGGCAAGGGCGGCGGCGGCCGTTCCGACATGGCCCAGGGCGGCGGCCCCGACGGTGCCAAGGCCGAGGCGGCGCTCGACGCGATCCAGGCGGCGATGGCGGGCTGAGCCCCCGACGGGGACGGGCGTTTTGCGCCTCCCGCCGGAGGGGACCAGCGGCCGGCCTCTTCCGTTGGCGCGGCAGACACGGATTTGGGTGACGCAGCACGGGCTGATGCTTTGAGGGCTGCGGCGCCCTCTCATGCATCGCCTGTCGCTGTTTCCGCGCTGCCGGTTTCCGGCGGCGCGAGGGCCTCAGTGCTCCCTCAGCCGGCCCACGGATCACTCCCTGTAGCCCTTGCTGGGGCGTGCGTGAGTTCTTACGGAGGCATGTCATGGCTGAGGCTCCCCTTGCCGCTGACCGTTTGCATCTGGCCCGCATTGAGCCGGAACACCGGCTCGTCGTGCTGGCCCGGACCCTTCAGGTGGACACTTCCGAGGCGGAAACCGCGCTAAGGGCGGGAGCGGAAGGCTGGGGCCGCTTCGGGGAAACCTGCCTCGGACAGGCGCTCTATCGCCACCGCTCGGTTTTCCGCAACGCCGCGGAAGGGCCGGTGTGGAGCCATCTCGAGCTCAGCTATTTTCGCGATATCGTGCCGGCGGATGCCATCCACGCGCTCGTGGCCCTGCCACAGCCGGCGGGAGTGCATCTGCTGCGCGCGGAGATCCTGCTGACCACGCCCTCGGCGTTCATCCTGCCGCGGGACTGGCGCGGGATCGCGGGCGAGGCCGGGCGGCAGGTCTCGCTGGAATATATTGATGTGCAACCGGCATCCCTCGGCGCTTACCGGGAGGTGATGCGCACCTATATCGGTCCGGCCGCCGCGAAGGCGGTGCGGGAGGGCAAAGTCGGCACCTTCCGCACGATGGAAACGGCCGCAGTGCTCTTTCGGGCCCCCGGCATGACCATCGATTGGAACCAGATTCATGTGTGCGAGGTGAATGCCGCCGGATTCGACGGGTTCGGCGCGGCGTTCGATGCCGGCCTGCGGGAGATTTCGCCCGATGGCGGCTTTGTGCGCGTCTTTTCCGGCCTCGACCGCATGCGCACGATTCCCCGATGGACCTTGAATGATGCCGTGGTGGAGGCCGACGCGGCGCTTGCGCGCGAAGGCGCGACGGAACCCTGATCGGGAGCCGTTCCGGCGCTCGCTTCCGGTGAAGGGGGCCACGCCACCCTGAGGGTCGCAGCGAGCCGAGGCGGTGTTGTTCTGCCTCCGCCAAGGGACAGCCACGGTGGTTCTCTGTTTGATGGCTGTGCTTCAGGTGTGTCCCGTGCTGGCGCCCCGGCTTGTGGTCGCGTTAAAAAAGGCGCAAGCGGGCAGGGTGGGCCTGTATGGGGCGGCGCTGACCAGAACAGGCCGGTAGCGTCCGCCGCAGGCCCGGCTGCCGCGTCCTGGGCCCCGGCCCGCGAACCTTATCGCCACGCCCGTCGCCGGCTGGCCGCGCGCCACCCTCAGGATGGGGCGCCAATCATGGATTGTGGGGCATGGAGCCGGGGTCGTTCATCAAGGATGCGCTTGTCTATCTGGTCGCGGCCGGGGTGTTGCTGCCCCTGATGCAGCGCGCGCGCATCGGCGCCGTGGTCGGCTTCATCCTCATCGGGCTCATGGTGGGGCCGCACGGCTTCGGGGCGCTCTCCGCCACTTGGCCGTGGATCAGCTATGTCACCATCACCGATGCGCACGGCGTGGCGCTGATCGGCGAAGTCGGGATCATCTTCCTGCTGTTCCTGCTGGGCCTAGAGTTTTCCCCCGCGCGCCTCTGGTCGCTGCGCCGCGAGGTGTTCGGGGTCGGCCTGCTCCAGATGAGCTTCTGCGGCATCGCCATGGCCGGGGTGGGGCTGATGACCGGCCTGCCCGGCGCCACCAGCCTCGTTGTGGGCTTCGCCCTCGCCATGTCCTCGACGGCGGTGGTGATGCAACTGTTGACGGCGGAACGCCGGGTGCTCTCGCCGCTCGGGCGGGGCGCGCTGGCGGTGCTGCTGTTCCAGGATCTCATGGTGGTGCCCATCCTGCTGGCCGCGCAGATCCTTGGGACACAGGACAGCGGCATTCTCATGCTGCTGTTGATGGCGGCGCTGAAGGCGGTCGCGGCGGTCGGGCTGATTCTCGTCCTCGGCCGCTATGTGCTCGCACCGCTGGTGGCGGCCGCTGCCGGCACCGGCTCGCGCGACCTCATCATGGCCATCAGCTTCGTGGTGGTGGCCGGCACGGCCGGTCTCACCCATGGCGCGGGCCTCTCGGCGGCGCTGGGGGCGTTTCTCGGCGGCATGCTGCTGAGCGGCACCGCCTATCGCCACCAGATCAGCGTGGATCTCGAACCCTTCAAGGGCCTGCTGATCGGCGTGTTCTTCGTGTCGGTGGGCATGGGGGTGGACCTCTCCGCCGTGCTGCCCCGTCTTCCGCTGGTGCTGGCGGCAGTTGTCGTGCTGCTCGCCGTGAAGGTCACGCTCACCTATGTGGCCGCGCGGATCTTCGCGGTGGACCGGCCGCTGGCCGGGGAATTGTCGCTGCTGCTGTCGCAGACCGGCGAGTTCGCCTTCGTGGCGCTGGGCCTGCTGGCAGCCAGCGGCATTCTGGAACCGGAGCGGGCGAGCCTGCTGGTCAGCGTGGTCACGCTGTCGCTGATCTGCACGCCGTTTCTGGCGCGCCTCGGGCGGCATCTGCGCGGTGCGCTGGAGCGGCGCGGGCAGGACGATACGCTCGCCCCCGTGCGGCCGGAGGGGACAGGGCATGTGGTGATCGGCGGGTTCGGCCGGGTGGGCCGCATCGTCGCGGAGACGCTGGAGGAGCAGGGCGTCGCCTTCGTCGCGCTGGATGCGGACGCGTATCGGGTGCGCATCGAGCAGGCGGCGGGCCGGCTGGTCTATCTGGGCGACGCGGGGCGGTCCGAAATCCTCGAGCGGGTGAACCCGGAGGGGGCCAGCGCCTTCGTGGTGACGCTGGATGACCGCGATGCCGCCGAGCGCATGGTGCGCGCCATCCTCCACCACAAGCCGGACGCCATGATTCTCGCGCGGGTGAAGGACGCGGTCCACGCGCGCGCGCTGGCCTCGCTGGGGGTCTCCCACGTCATTCCCGAAACGGTGGAGGCGAGCCTGCACCTGTCCGGCCGGCTTCTGGCGTCGCTCGGCCTCTCGGAGGCGGATGTGACGGAGGCGGTGGAGGCGGCGCGGGAGAAGGAGCGCCAGCGCATCGATCTCGGGGCGGACCGATAGGACGGGGCGGCAGCGACACGTTGTAGAGACGTGCGGCGGGGAATGTTCTGAAGCGAACCGCGCGGAGGATGCCCCCGCGCGGTCCGGCATTGGCATCAGGCGCTGGCCATCGCCTTGGTCAGGTTCTCGGACACCTTGTCGAGGAAGCCGGTGGTGGAGAGCCACTCCTGCTTGTCGCCGACGAGCAGGGCGAGATCCTTGGTCATGAAGCCGGCCTCGACCGTATCCACGCACACCTTCTCAAGGGTGGCGGCGAAGGCGGCCAGTTCCTTGTTGTCATCCAGCTTGGCGCGGTGGGCGAGGCCACGGGTCCAGGCGAAGATGGAGGCGATGGAGTTGGTGGAGGTCTCCTTGCCCTTCTGGTGCTCGCGATAATGGCGGGTGACGGTGCCGTGGGCGGCTTCCGCCTCCACCGTCTTGCCATCGGGCGTCATCAGAACGGAGGTCATGAGGCCGAGCGAGCCGAAGCCCTGCGCCACGATGTCGGACTGCACGTCGCCATCATAGTTCTTGCAGGCCCACACATAGCCGCCGGACCACTTGAGGGCCGAGGCCACCATGTCGTCGATCAGGCGGTGCTCGTAGGTGATCTTGCGCTTGGCGAACTCGTCCTTGAACTCCGCGTCGAACACCTCCTGGAAGATATCCTTGAAGCGGCCGTCATAGGCCTTCAGGATCGTGTTCTTCGTGGAGAGATAGACCGGATAGTTCCGCATCAGGCCGTAATTCAGCGACGCGCGGGCGAAGTCGCGGATCGACTCGTCCAGGTTGTACATGGACATCGCCACGCCGGCGCCCGGGAATTTGTAGACTTCCTTCTCGATCTTCGTGCCGTCCTCGCCGACGAACGAGATGGAGAGCGTGCCCTTGCCTGGCACCTTGAAATCGGTGGCGCGATACTGGTCGCCGAAGGCATGGCGCCCGACCACGATGGGCTGCGTCCAGCCGGGCACGAGGCGCGGCACGTTCTTGCAGATGATCGGCTCGCGGAAGATCACGCCGCCGAGGATGTTGCGGATAGTGCCGTTGGGCGACTTCCACATTTCCTTCAGGCCGAATTCCGTCACGCGCGCTTCGTCGGGCGTGATGGTGGCGCACTTCACGCCGACGCCATGCTTCTTGATGGCTTCGGCCGCGTCGATGGTGATCTGGTCGTTGGTCTCGTCGCGCTTCTCGACGGAAAGGTCGTAATATTCCAGCTCGATGTCGAGATAGGGGTGGATCAGCTTGTCCTTGATGTACTGCCAGATGATCCGGGTCATCTCGTCGCCGTCGAGTTCGACGACGGGGTTTGCCACCTTGATCTTCGCCATGTGGACGACCTTTCGGGGCGCTCTGAGAGCGGTTGGGTGTGTGAGGGAAACGTGGTCCGGCGCGCGCCCCGTCTCTTGCCGTGGCCACTCATCCCAGCGGGGCCGCTATAGCATCCGCACACGCGAAGAAGAAGCGCTTCGCCCACCGCATGTGCGAAATGAACAGCCCCCTCGACAGCCGCGTCCCGGGCGGGCATGACAGCGCCATGCCCGGTTCCGGAACAGACAGCACCAAGCCCTGGCTCGAGGGCGGACCCATCGTGATCCTGGTCGAGCCCCAGCTCGGCGACAATATCGGCTCGGCCGCGCGCGCCATGGGCAATTTCGGCCTGTCGCGCTTGCGCCTCATCAATCCCCGCGGGGGGTGGCCGGACGAGCGCGCCCATGTCTGCGCCGCCGGCGCGGACCGGATTCTGGAAGGGGCTGAGCTCTTTCCAGACCTGCGGGCGGCGCTGGCGGATGTGAATTTCGCCTTCGCCACCACGGCCCGCGAGCGCGGCATGGCCAAGCCCGTCATGGGGGCGGATGCGGCTGCGGCCGACATGCACGCGCGGCTCGCGGCCGGCGCGCAGGTGGCGCTGGTGTTCGGGCGCGAGCGGACCGGGCTTTATACCGAGGAGGTCTCGCTGTGCGATTCCATCCTCACCTTGCCGGTCAATCCCGCCTTCGCCTCCCTGAACCTTGGCATGTGCGTGGCGGTGACCGCCTATGAATGGTCGAAAGTGGTGACGGGCGGGGCGCTGCCGTTCGTGACGCCGGACAAGTCGCCGCTGGCGGAAAAGCACGAGCTGTTCGCCTTCTTCGACCATCTGGAGGGCGCGCTGGCCGAGGCCGGCTTCTTCCGCTCGCCGGACAAGCAGCCCTCCACCACCCGCAACATCCGCAACATCTTCCATCGCATCGGGCTGACCCGGCAGGACCTTGCCACCCTGCACGGTATGGTCACCTCGCTGGTGGAAGGGCAGGCCGGTCGCGATGCGCGCAAGGCGGCCCATATTGCGCGGGCTGAAGAGAAAAAAGCCAAACGTGTTGCAGCGCAAGGGCCGGCGGGCGATCCACCGGCCTCCTGAGGGGTATTCATCCACAGGCAAGCGGGTCAATTGCCATTTTTATCGGACCCGGGGGTTTCAATTTCGAGAGCCCGGGTCTACATACGCCTTACCGACATGCCGGTTCGCCGGCTCACCAAGTCGGCTCTG
>NCCY01000271.1 GCA_002279855.1 Rhizobiales bacterium 12-68-15 | reverse complement strand
CCGGGCTGGAACAGCCCTTCGATGAGGAAGTTGGCGCGCAGGTCCTCGGTGTCGAAGAAGCGCACCGCCTCGGGGTGATGCACATGGCGCACGTCGGTGATCATGGAAAACCTCGGATGAAAGGGGTCAGCGGAACAGGGCGGGAAGCCAAAGGGAGACGGCGGGCACATAGCTGACGACCAGCAGCACCGCGATGGAGGCGCCGTAGAACGGCCAGATGGTCTTCATCACTTCGCCAATGGAGATCTTCCCCACGGCGCACCCTACGAACAGGACGGAGCCGACCGGGGGCGTGTTGAGGCCGATGCCGGCATTCAGGATCAGGATCACGCCGAAATGCACCGGATCGATCCCGAACGCCTTGATGAGCGGCAGGAAGATGGGCGTGCAGATGATGATCATCGGCGCCATGTCCATGAAGGTGCCCAGCACCAGCAGGATGACGTTGATGAGCAGCAGGATGACGTACTTGTTGTCCGAGATGGACTGCATCAGCTCGATGGTGGCCTTCGGCACCTGGAGGAAGGCCATGAGCCAGCCGAACGCGCCGGCCGTGCCGATGACGAGGAGCACCATGGCCGTGGTGCGCACCGCACCCAGTGTCGCGTCATAGAACCCCTTCAGGTCCAGTTCGCGATAGACCAGCACTGTCACCAGCAGCGCATAGACCACCGCGATGCAGGAGGATTCCGTCGCGGTGAAGATGCCCGAGCGCACCCCGCCGAAGATGATGCCGATGAGCATGATGCCGGGCACCGCCGCCACCACCGCCCGCAACACCCCGTACCAGCCGGGGAAGGTGCCGGCGGGATAGCCACGCCGGCGCGCCACCACATAGGCGGTGACCATCACCGCCGCCGCCAGCAGCAGGCCCGGAACGATGCCCGCCGTGAACAGGTCGGCAATGGAGATGTTGCCGCCCGCTGCCAGCGAATAGATGATCATGTTGTGGGACGGCGGGATCATCAGCGCGATGATGGCCGAGGTGACCGTCACGTTGACGGCGTAGTCCTTGGCATAGCCGCGCTTTTCCATCTGGGGGATCATGATCCCGCCGATGGCCGAGGCATCAGCCACCGCTGAGCCGGAAATGCCGCCGAACAGGGTGGAGGCCACCACGTTCACCTGGCCGAGGCCGCCGCGCAGATGGCCGATCATGGCGGCCGCCATGCCGATGAGGCGGTCGGCGATGCCGCCGCGCATCATCAGGTCGCCGGCGAAGATGAAGAAGGGGATCGCCAGCATGGAGAAGGCGTTCATGCCGGAATTGATCTGCTGGAACACCACGATGGGCGGCAGACCCATGTAGAGCACCGTCGCCAGCGAGGCGAGGCCGAGGCAGAAGGCGACCGGCATGCCGATCAGCAACAGGAGCGTAAAGGCCCCGAACAGAATGGTGATGGCCATGGCGGGGGCTCCCTATTCGACCGTGTGCGCACCGTGGAGGGGAACCTCCTCCACCGTTCCGGATGTCGCGTGGACCAGCAGCTTCTCCAGCGAGAACAGCGCGATGAGCGCGCCGCCGCCGACCAGCGGCAGGTAGTCGAAGCCCTGCGGGATATCGATGCCCGCCATCTTGGCGGACCAGGTGCCCATGGCGAGGAACCAGCCATACCAGGCCATGGCGATGCCGAAGCCGAGGATGAGAATGTCGGTCACCACCTCCATCAGCTTGCGGATCAGCGGCGGGGCGAAATGCAGGCCGATCTCGAAGCCGAGATGGTTGCCCTCGCGCACGCCGACAGCGGCGCCGAGCAGGATGAACCAGCTCATGAGCAGCAGGGAGAAGGGCTCGGTCCAGCTCGGGGAATCGTTGAGGATGTAGCGGCCGATGACCTGCCACATGACGCAGCCCGTCATCACGACGAGGCCGGCGCCCGAGATCCACAAGGCGATGGTGGACAGGGCGCGCACCAGCCGGTGGAGGACGCGCAAGGCGGGGATGGGTCCCATGGCGGGGGGCCTCTGGAGAGAAGTCTGGCTCATGACGGCCGTCTGGTGCGACGAATGAAAAGGGGCCGGGCATGCGTCCGGCCCCTGGGACCTCACTTGGTGTCGCGGATGCGCTGCACCAGGCTCTTCATCTTGTCCGAGGTGACGAACTTGTCGTAGACCGGCTTCATCGCGTCGATGAAGGGCTGCTTCTCCACCTCGTTGATCTGGGCGCCGCCCTTGATGACGATGGCCTTGGCATCGGCATCGCGCTTCGCCCACAGCTCGCGCATCTTGAGGGTGGCATCCTTGCCCGCGTCCTTGAACAGCTTCTGGTCGGCGGGAGACAGCTTGTCCCACGAGGTCTTCGACATGACGAAGACTTCGGGGGCCATGGAGTGCTCGGTCAGCGAATAGAATTTCGCGACTTCGTAGTGCTTCACGGATTCATAGGACGGATAATTGTTCTCCGCCCCGTCCACCAGCCCGGTCTGGATGGCGGAATAGAGTTCGCCGAACGGCATGGGCGTCGCATTGGCGCCGAGCGCGTTGATCATGGAGATGAACAGGTCCGACTGCTGGACGCGGATCTTCATGCCCTTCATGTCGGCCAGCGTCTTGATGGGACGCTTGGAATTGTACATGGAGCGGGCGCCGGAATCGAAGAAGCCGAGCACCACGAGGCCGTGCGGCTCGAAGGCCTTGGCGATCTCGTCGCCGAGCGGCCCGTCCACCACCTTGTACATGTGCTGGACATCGCGGAACAGGAACGGCAGGCCGAGGACGGCGGTCTCGGGGATGAGGTTGTTGAACGGCGCGGTATTGACGCGGTTCAGGTCGATGACGCCGAAGCGGGTCTGCTCGATGGTCTCCTTCTCGCCGCCGAGCTGGCCGGCGAAGAAGAGCTGGACCTTGTACTTGCCGTTGGTCTTCTGTTCGAGCACCTGCCCGAAATACTTGACCGCCTCGACGGTGGGGTAACCATCGGGGTGGATGTCGGCGGAGCGCAGCGTCACGCTCTGGGCATGGGCCGAGGCGAGCGGCGCGAGAGACAAAGCAGCGGCCAGCGCGATGGCGCGGCGACGGGTCAACATGGGCGTTCTCCCAATTTTAGGACACCAGGGTGTTCTTGATCCGGCTTGAGCCGTGTTCTTGTTGGGACCGACGGGCCGATCCAGAATAGGGTCGGGGATCAGGTCTTGTACGCGATCGCCATACTTGTATGGTAGTGTTGACTTGTATGCAATATGGAGGCGCACTGATGGACGCCATCAGGGTTCCGTCGAGCGGATCGGCGGCGCAGAGGATCGAGGCGGAGCTGCGCCGCGCCATCATCACGCTGGCACTGCCGCCGGGCAGCCGGCTGTCGGAAGCCGAGATCGCCGAGCAGCAGGGCGTATCCCGCCAGCCGGTGCGCGAGGCGCTGATCGGCCTTGCCCGCGCCCGCTTCGTGGACATCCTGCCCCAGCGCGGCACGGTGGTTGTGCGCATCTCGGTGAAGAAGATGATGGAGGCGCGCTTCGTGCGCGAGGCCATCGAGACGGCCGTCGCCCGCCGCGCCGCCGAGGCATTCGACCCCTCCGCCCGCGCCCGCATCGACGACGTGCTGGACCTTCAGGCCAATGCCGCCGCGCGCGAGGACCACGAGACCTTCCAGCGCTATGACGAGATGTTCCACGCGACGCTGGCGGAAGGGGCGAGCTGCCCGCTGGCCTGGCAGGCCATCTCCGACATCAAGGCGCATATGGACCGCGCCTGCCACCTGACCCTCGCCGGCTCCATGGCGCCGCTGGTGGACCAGCACCGCGCCATCGTCACGGCCATCGATGCCCGCAGCCCGGACGGCGCGGCCGAGGCCATGCGGCTGCATCTGTGCGAGATCCTGCGCATGCTGCCGAGGGTGGAAGCGGAGCATCCCGAACTGTTCGAATAGGTCTGGACCGACCCTCCGCCCGCAGGGGCGGGTTCGGACGGGGGGGAAAAGGGGCGCGCCGCGCCCCGTGACGCGCGCCGCACCCATCACATCACCGCCCCGATCTGCCAGGGGACGAACTCGGCATCGCCATAGCCGAGGAAGATGTCCCGGCCCTTCTCCTCCAGCGGCACGCCGTCCAGCACGTCGCCGCAATTGATGTCCATGTCCTCGGACATGCGCCGGGCGATCTCGGAATTGGTGGCGAGCTTGATGGAGGGCGTCGGCTTGCAGCCGAAGGCGGAGCCGCGCCCGGTGGTGAAGCAGATAACGTTCGCCCCGCCGGCCACCTGCCCCGTGGCGGCCACCGGATCATAGCCGGGCGTATCCATGAAGACGAAGCCGCGCTCGGTCACCGGCTCGGCATATTCATAGACCGCGCGCAGCGTCGAGGCACCGCCCTTGGCCGCCGCGCCCAGCGATTTCTCAAGGATGGTGGTGAGGCCGCCGGCCTTGTTGCCGGGCGAGGGATTGTTGTTCATCTCCCCCGCATTGCGGGCGGTGTAGTCCTCCCACCAGCGGATGCGGGAGACCAGCTTCTCGCCCACCTCGCGGCTCGCCGCGCGACGGGTCAGAAGATGCTCGGCGCCATAAATTTCCGGCGTCTCGGACAGGATGGACGTGCCGCCATGGCGCACCAGGATGTCCGAGGCCACCCCCAGCGCCGGGTTGGCGGTGAGCGCGGAATAGCCGTCCGACCCACCGCACTGGAGGGCAAGGATCAGTTCGGAGAGCGGGCGCGCCGCGCGCCGGCAGGCGGCGGCAGCGGGGAGCATCTCGGTCAGCGCGCCGACGATATGCTCCACCGTGCGGCGCGTGCCGCCCTCGTCCTGGATGGTGAGGGTGCGGAAGCTGTCGGTCTCGTCCACGCCAAAGTCGGACTTGAACCGGGCGATCTGGAACATCTCGCAGCCGAGGCCGACCATGACCACCGCCGCGAAGTTCGGATGGGTGGCATAGCCCCACAGCGTCCGGGAGAGGACGTCGAACCCCTCCCCCTTCGAGGCCATGCCGCAGCCGGTGCCGTGCACGATGGGCACCACGCCGTCGATGCCGGGAAACTGGTCGAGGATGCCGGAGCGCTCCAGCTCGCGGGTGGCGAACCGCGCCACGGAGGCGGAGCAGTTCACGCTGGTCAGGATGCCCAGAAAATTGCGCGTTCCGGTGCGCCCGTTGGAGCGGCGGAAGCCCATGAAATGGCCGCGCTCCGCTTCCGGCAGCAGCACATCGTCCTTCGCGTCCGCCGCGAAGGCGTAGTCACGGGCGAAATCATGCAGCATGCACATGGGCGCCGGGGGCGATGTCGCCGGAGGCGAAGCCGATCACCTGCCCGAACTTGAGGATGGGCGCGCCGTCGGGAATCGCGGCGAGGGCGAATTTGTGGCCGCGCGGGACGCGGGCGGTGACGGTGACACCGGCGACCTGCATCCCCTCCACCAGCGGGTCCAGCGCCACGGCGATGTTGTCGGCGGGCGAAAGGCGCAGGGTGCGCGGCACCGCGACCTGTTCCAGCACTGCCATGTCCTCTCCTCCCGCCCGGCCGGTTTGGTCCGGTCCCTTTTGCGCACCGGCCGGCGGATGGCGTCTCCGGCCGGCTCATTGACGTACCTGATATGCTAATATATCAGTGCAGCAAGCAAGACAAGAATGGTTCGGAGGAAAGCGTGGCGCGCAGCGCAAAGGGAGCGGGGGCCGCGGCCGGCTTGGCCGTCACCCCGCGCATGGGAAATCTGCGCGGTGAAACCGCGTCCCAGCGCATCCATGCCGCCCTGCGCGAGCAGATCATCGGCATGGAGATCGCGCCCGGAACGGCGCTTCAGGAGAAGCAGATCGCCGCCGCCTGCGGGGTCAGCCGGACGCCGGTGCACGAGGCGATCCTGAAGCTCGCGGACGAGCGCCTCGTGGACATCTTTCCGCAATACGGCACCTTCGTCTCGCGCATCTCCCGGCCCGCCGTGCGCGATGCCATGGTGATCCGCCAGTCGCTGGAGCGGACCGCCGTGCGCGAGGCCGCCCGCGTTGCCGACAGCACGGCGGTCGCCCGCCTGCGCGACAGCCTCGCCCTGCAGACCAGCGCCCACGAGACCGGCCAGCTCGCCGCCTTCCACGGCGCGGACGAAGCCTTCCACCAGCTGGTGGCGGAGATTTCCGGCCACCCCAATCTCTGGCGGGTGGTGCGGGCCGAAAAGGCCCAGGTGGACCGCTGCCGCATCCTCACCCTGCCCGCCGCCGACCGCCGCGCCAGCGTGATGGCCGAGCATGCCGCCATCGTGGAGGCCATCGCCGCCCATGACGCGGAGCGCGCCGAGGCCGCCATGGCGCGCCATCTCGACCGGGTGCTGCCCAGCGTGGACGCGCTGGCCGATGCCCATCCCGAATATTTCGACATGCCGGAGGCGGAGGAGCGCCTGCCCCTCGCCCTGCCGCTCTCATCGAGGTGATGCCATGACCGCCGCCCTGCGTGCCGACGCGCCGCTGCTCCATCCCGACCGGCTGTTTCCTGCCGATCCCACCGTCCGCGCCATCGCCCGCCGGCTCTATGAGCGCATCGCCCATCTGCCGCTGGTCTCGCCCCACGGCCACACCGACCCGCGCTGGTATGCCGAGAATGCGCCTTTCCCGGACCCGGCGCGGCTGTTCGTGGTGCCCGACCATTATGTGTTCCGCATGCTCTACAGCCAGGGCGTGGCGCTGGAGGATCTCGGCGTGCCGCGCCGTGACGGCGGGCCGGTGGAGACCGACGGGCGCGCCATCTGGCGCCGCTTCGCCGCGCACTATCACCTGTTCCGGGGCACCCCGACCCGGATGTGGATGGACCACGCCTTCTCCACTTTGTTCGGCATTGAGGAGCGGCTGTGCACGGGCAATGCAGACGCCACCTATGACGTGATCGCGGCCGCGCTCGCCACCGACGCCTTCCGCCCGCGCGCGCTGTTCGAGCGGTTCAATATCGAGGTGATCGCCACCACCGAAAGCCCGCTGGACGACCTGCGCTGGCATCGCATGATCCGCGAGAGCGGCTGGACCGGGCGCGTCGTCACCGCCTATCGCCCCGACCCCGTGGTGGACCCGGATTTCGAGGGCTTTGCCGCAAATCTCGCGACGCTGGGCGACATGACCGGCGAGGACACCCTCAGCTGGTCCGGCTATCTCGCCGCCCACCGGAAGCGCCGCGCCTATTTCAAGAGCTTCGGGGCCACCTCCTCCGACCACGGCCACCCCACCGCCGCCACCGCCGACCTCTCCCCGGCCGAGGCGGAGGCGCTGTTCGACCGGGTGAAGGCGGCCCCCGCCTCGCGGCAGGATGCCGAGCTCTTCCGCGCCCAGATGCTCACCGAAATGGCGCGCATGTCGCTGGAGGACGGGCTGGTGATGCAGATCCATCCCGGCGCGGTGCGCAACCACAATGGCGGCATCTTCGCCCGCAACGGCCGCGACATGGGCGCGGACATCCCCTCACGCACCGATTACGTGCAGGCGCTGAAGCCGCTTCTCGACCGCTTCGGCAACGAGAGGGACCTCACCATCATCCTGTTCACGCTGGACGAGACCACCTACGCCCGCGAACTCGCCCCGCTGGCGGGGCATTATCCGGCGCTGCGGCTCGGCCCGGCCTGGTGGTTCTTCGACAGCCCGGAAGGCATGCGGCGCTTCCGCGAGCAGACCACGGAAACCGCGGGCTTCTACAACACGGTCGGCTTCAACGACGATACCCGCGCCTTCCCCTCCATTCCCGCCCGCCATGACGTGGCCCGGCGCGTGGACTGCGCCTATCTCGCCACCCTCGTCTCCCAGCACCGGCTGGACGAGGACGAGGCCCACGAGGTGGCGCACGATCTCGCCTACCGCCTCGCCAAGTCGGCCTACAAGCTCTGACGGAGGGTTGAGACATGAGACTGCGTCCACCAGGCGGTCTATGCCGACGACCTCCTGGCCGCCGGCCATCTCGACTGGGGCATCTGCGGCGCCAGCCTGCGCGCGCCCGACACCGCCGACGCCCTCGACCCGCAGGACGGGCTCTACGGGCTGTGCGTACGCTCGGGCGAGGGCGACGCGGTGCGGGTCATCGGCAGCCTGCGCCGCCTGCTGGTGGCGCCGCGCGATCCCTTGAGCCTGCTCGCCGCCATGGCCGATCCCGGCGTGCGCATCGTCAGCCTCACCGTGACCGAGAAGGGCTATTGCCACGACCCCGCCTCCGGCGCGCTGGACGAGGCGCATCCCGATATCGTCGCCGACCTTGCCGCCCCCGCCAGCCCCCGTTCCGTGCCGGGCCTTCTGGTGGAGGCGCTGCGGCTGCGCCGGGCGGCGGGCGTGCCGCCCTTCACGGTCCTGTGCTGCGACAATCTTCCGGCCAATGGCGAGACGGTCGCCCGCGTCACGCGCCGGTTCGCGGAGCTGCGCGACCCCGACCTTGGCGCGTGGATCGCCGGGGACATGGCCTTCCCCTCCACCATGGTGGACCGCATCGCCCCCGCCACCACCGATGCCGACCGGGCGCTGGTGTCCGGGCGCCTCGGCCTGACCGATGCGTGGCCGGTGATGGCCGAACCGTTCAGCCAGTGGGTGATCGAGGACAATTTCCCCCATGGCCGCCCGCCATTCGAGACGGTGGGCGCGCAGATGGTGGCGGATGTCGCGCCGTTCGAGCACATGAAGCTGCGCCTGCTCAACGGCGCCCATTCCACCCTCGCCTATCTCGGCTAT
>NCCY01000270.1:2513-7711 GCA_002279855.1 Rhizobiales bacterium 12-68-15 | reverse complement strand
TCGAACACATAGACCGTCTCCCGGTCCACCGTGTGCTCGGTGAAGGGCTTGTCCAGCAGCTCGAACAGCGACAGGGACAGTTCCGCCCGGCTTTCCATGGAGATGCCGTTGAGCGTGATGACCTCGCCCTTGGCGGTGGCGCCCTTCGGAATGATCCGGTCCATGATGAAATAACGCGGCCCGTTGAGGACAACCGTCACGGCACCGAAATGCCGGCGCAGGGACATGTCGGCGAGGCCCTTCCATTCGGCTTCCGGGCAGGTGCTGTGGCCGAGGGTGTTGAACACCTGGGCCCTGAGGCCGCCGAAGGTCAGCAGGACCGGGATGACCTCGCAATAGCGCGCGCCCCGCAGCTCTTTCGGCGGGTTTGGCGCGGCTGGCGCGGCAGCGGGTTGCGGCGAGGCCGCCGGCTGTGCGGAAACCGAACCCAGCATCACGCCGGACGCAAGCACAACCGCAGAGAGCGCGGGGAGAACGAACTTCATGACGACAGCCTCCCGGAATGATGCGGAACCGGCATCTGCATGCCATCGGACCATCGTCCGCAGCATTCCGGCTTGTTCTAGCTCAAGTGCCGGCCCGATGGCCTGACTGCGCGCCACGGGGCCAAAAAATGACAGGGCCGCCGGCCTGTGCCACAGCCATGCGATGACGTGTCTTGTTCCCGTCACCGCCCCGTGGCAGGTGCGGGCGGACAATGGCAGTTGCGAAATGCTGCGGGACGCATGCGAAGGAGCCGGCAATGGTGGATGAGGTCAAGACGGGTCTGGTGGCGCCGCGCCGTGTGTCCGGACTTTCGGAGCTGGCACTCGAATACGACCTCATCCTCTGCGACATCTGGGGCGTGGTGCATAACGGGCTGAAGGCGTTTCCCGCTGCGTGCGAGGCCCTGCGCCTTGCCCGCGTCAACGGCGCGAGCGTCGTGCTCGTGTCCAACGCACCCCGTCCCAACGGCTTCATCGCCACCATGCTGGACCGCCTCGCGGTTCCGGCCGGCACCTATGACGCCATCGTGACCTCGGGCGACGTGACCCGCACCCTGCTGCGCCTGCGGGATCGCGGCCTCACCTTCATCTGCGCCAATCCCGACATCGTGGTGGAGCGCGGCTCCAAGCTGGTCTATTGCGCCGGCGCCATCGCGCAGGAATATGAAAAGCTGGGCGGGACGGCGATCTATTGCGGCAAGCCGCACAAGCCGGTCTATGACATGGCGCTGTCGACCGCCCGCGCGCTGCGGCCCGAGGGCATTCGCGACGGCCGGGTCCTCTGCATCGGCGACGCGCTGCGCACCGACATCATCGGCGCCACTGCCGCCGGCTTCGACAGCCTGTTCATCGCCAGCGGCATCCATGCCGAGGAACTGAACGCCCTGGAAGGCGCCGAGCCGGACCACGCCGCGCTCGCCAACCTGTTCTCCGGCCATGCCCATCCGCGCGGGGTGATGCCGCGCCTCGCCTGGTGACAGGCCGCCCCGCGGCGCCCGGCTTGACGCCCGGGCGCCTCTGCGCAAAGGGTGGCGAACCGACTGGAACCCATCCCGTGCCCGCATCCGAACCCTCTGCCTTCATCGTCGCCGAAGGGATTGCCCCGCTGCCGCCGGAGCTGGGTCGCCCCGTTCTGGCCATCGGCAATTTCGACGGCGTGCATCGCGGCCACCGCGCGGTCATCGACGCGGCGCTCCGCCTTGGACGCCGGCTCGGGCGCCCGGCCGCCGCCCTCACCTTCGAGCCGCACCCGCGCACCTTCTTCCAGCCCGGCACCGAACTGTTCCGCCTGACGCCGGGCCCCGAAAAGCTCGCGGCCCTGCGCGAAAGCGGGCTTGATGGCGCGGTCATCCTCCCGTTCGATGCCGGCTTTGCCGCCCTCACCGCCGACGATTTCGTGGAGACCGTGCTGAAGGCACGGTTCGATGTGTCCGGCGTGGTGGTGGGCTACGACTTCCATTTCGGCCGCAACCGCGCGGGCTCGCCCGCCTTCCTCCAGCAGTCCGGCGCCCGCCTCGGCTTCGAGGTGGAGGTGGTGCAGCCCATGCTGGATTCGGGCGATCCGGTCTCCTCCACCGCCATCCGCAACGCCCTTGCCTCCGGGCAGGTGGGTCATGCCGCCCACATGCTGGGCCGACCGTGGCGGGTGACGGCCACCGTCATCCATGGCGACAAGAGGGGGCGGGTGCTCGGTTTCCCCACCGCCAACCTGCGCCTTCCCGCCGGCACCCAGCTGGCGCGTGGCATCTATGCGGTGCGGGTGCATCTGGACGGCCGCAGCCTCGATGCGGTGGCAAGCTATGGCCGGCGCCCGACCTTCGACAACGGCGCCGAACTGCTGGAAGTCTTCATCTTCGACTTTTCCGGCGACCTCTATGGCCGGGAACTCGCGGTCAGCTTCCACAATTACCTGCGCCCCGAGCTGAAGTTCGACGGGGTGGAGGCGCTGGTCGCCCAGATGCACCAGGACAGCGCCGCCGCCCGCGCCCTGCTCGCCGCCGACCGGGGCTGACCCTCCCGGCCGGATCAACCCGGACCGGGCCTCTCTCTCACCGTCCCGCTCCCTGCTCGCGGAAATCCACCGCCCGCCCCGATTCCGCGGGGCGGTTAGGCCCCCCTTAACCTTAGATGCCGCATCGTTCGGCCCAATCCATGACAGCGACCATGTCACCAGAAACACCTGCCGTGCCCCCTGCTTCGAACCTGCGTTCTCCTTTCGTGCGCCTCGCCGACCTCCTGTCGGGGCATGAGCCCGGCCGTCCCGCGCTGAGCGCGGCGGTGGGCGAGCCGCAGCACGCCATGCCCGCCTTCGTGCCGGGCGTGCTGGCGGAGGCGGTGGGCGGCTTTGCGCGCTATCCCCGCGCCGAAGGCACGGCCGCCTTCCGCACCGCCGCCGCCGACTGGCTGGCGCGCCGCTACACTCTGCCCCGCCCCGTGGACCCGGACCGCGAGGTGCTGGTGCTGAACGGCTCGCGCGAGGGGCTCGTGTTCGCCTCGGTGATTGCCCGCAAGCTCGTGGGCGCCCGCGCCGGAACGCCGGCCATCCTCGTTCCCAACCCGCTCTATGCCGCTTATGCCGCCGGAACGGAGCTTGCCGGATGCGAGCTGGTGGTCATGCCCACCACCAAGGCCTCCGGCTGGCTGCCGGACCTTGATGCGCTGGACCCGGCCCTTCTGGCGCGCGCGGTGGCCGTGGTCATCGCCTCGCCTGCCAACCCGCAGGGGGCCGTGGCCTCGAAGGCCTATCTGGAACGGCTCGTCGGCATGGTGCGCGCCAGCGGCGCCTATCTGTTCTCGGACGAGTGCTATTCCGAAGTCTATCTGGGCGACGAGAAGCCCACGGGCATCCTTGAAGCCTGTGGCGACGACTTTTCGCGCGTGATCGCGTTCAATTCGCTGTCCAAGCGCTCCTCGCTGCCGGGGCTGCGCTGCGGCTTCTGCGCCGGTGACGCCGATTTTCTCAAGGCCTTCCTGGCGTTCCGTGGCGTCGCGGCGCCGCAGGTGCCCGAGCCGCTCCAGGCGGTCGCCATCGCCGCCTATGGCGACGAGGCCCATGTGGATGCCTCCCGCGCCCTGTATCGCGCCAAGTTCGACATGGCGGACGCCATGCTTGCGGGCCGATTCGGCTATGAGCGGCCGGCGGGCGGGTTCTTTCTGTGGCTCGACGTGACGGCGGCCGGCGGTGGCGAGGCTGCCACGCTCAAGCTGTGGCGCGAGCAGGGGCTGCGGGTGGTGCCCGGCGGGTATCTGGCCCGGCCCGGCACCGACGGCATCAATCCCGGCGATCCCTATATCCGCGTTGCGCTCGTGCAGGACCCCGACACGTGCGGGGAGGTGCTGCGGCGCCTCGTCGCCGGACTGAGCTGAAGGAGGCTTCATGGCCATGGCCCGCCGCCGTTCCGCTTCGCCCCTCGCGCTGCGTCCGCCGGGGCTGGCCATGGATTTCATTCCCGAGAGCGTCCGGCGCGCCCTGCGCCGCCGCTCGACCCAGATCATCGGCCTCGCGGTGCTCGGCCCGAGCCTGTTCTGCCTCGCCGCCATGGTCACATGGTCGGCCACCGATCCGAGCCTCTCCAACGCGTCCGGCGGGGCGGTGAAGAACCTGCTGGGCCGGCCCGGCGCCATCGCCTCCGACCTGCTGATGCAGCTGCTGGGCCTCGCCTCGCTGGCTTTTCTGCTCTCCACCGCCTTCTGGGGCTGGCGCCTCGTGACCGCGCGCCCCCTGCACCGGGAGAAGCTGCGCGCTGGCGCGCTGGTGGCAGGCGTTCTCGGCCTGTGCGCCGTTCTAGGTTGCCTGCCCGATACCCCCGCCTGGCCCATTCCTGCGGGCCTTGGCGGCGCGTTCGGGGACCTCATCCCGCGCGTGATCGGCATTGTGCGCGGCGGCGGCGCCACCCTGCTGGACACCATCCTGGTGGGCGGCATCGGCACCGTGCTGGCGCTCGGCGGCTTCTATCTGGCGCTCCGTCGCCCGAATGCGGGGCGTGAGGACGAGGTGACCGACAGCCGCGCGTCCGATTACGGCCATGACGAGGACGAAGACGAGGAGGAGGACGCGCACGACCGCCGCCTCATCTCGCTGGGCGCCTTCACCCATACGCTGCTGTCGCTGAAGGCCCGCCTGATGCCGCGCCACCGCGCGGCTCGCCCGGTGGCCGGCGACATGGCGGCGGGTGCCCCCCGCCTTGAGCCCCGCGTGCGGCGGGAGCCCGGCTTCGATCCGGACGCGCGTCGGGCATCCGTGGATGTGGAGGAGCCCGAAGAGGCGGAAATGTATGCCGACGGGACGGTGGTGCGCAGCGCAGCGCCGCCCCCCCGCAAGCCGGCGGGACGCGGCGCGCGGGCGGCCGACACGCCCCGCCGCCGGTCCGGTGTCTACGAACTGCCGGAACTGACCCTGCTCGCCGCGCCGCAGGCCGCCAAGGGGCCTGTGATGAGCCCCGAAATGCTCCAGGAAACCGCGCGGCTGCTGGAAGGCACGCTGGACGATTTCGGCGTACGCGGCGAGATCATCCAGGTCCGCCCCGGCCCGGTGGTCACCCTCTACGAACTGGAGCCGGCTCCGGGCATCAAGTCGTCCCGCGTCATCGGCCTTGCCGACGACATCGCCCGCTCCATGAGCGCCATCTCGGCACGCGTCGCCGTGGTGCCCGGCCGCAATGCCATCGGCATCGAACTGCCCAATGCGCGGCGCGAGAAGGTGCTGCTGCGCGA
>NCCY01000270.1:0-2469 GCA_002279855.1 Rhizobiales bacterium 12-68-15 | reverse complement strand
ATCAACACCATGATCCTCTCGCTGCTCTACCGGCTGAAGCCGGAGCAGTGCCGCCTCATCATGATCGACCCCAAGATGCTGGAACTCTCCGTCTATGACGGCATCCCGCATCTGCTTGCGCCCGTGGTCACCGACCCCAAGAAGGCGGTGGTCGCCCTCAAATGGGCGGTGCGCGAGATGGAGGACCGCTACAAGAAGATGTCGAAGCTGGGCGTGCGCAACATCGACGGCTTCAACGCCCGCATCGTCGAGGCCAACCGTAAGGGCGAGAGCCTCGCCCGCACCGTCCAGACCGGGTTCGACCACGAAACCGGGGATGCCATCTATGAGCGGGAGGAGATGGACCTCTCCCCGCTGCCCTATATCGTCGTGATCGTGGACGAGATGGCCGACCTGATGCTGGTGGCCGGCAAGGACATCGAAGGCGCCATCCAACGCCTCGCCCAGATGGCCCGCGCCGCCGGCATCCATCTGGTGATGGCGACGCAACGTCCCTCGGTGGACGTGATCACCGGCACCATCAAGGCCAATTTCCCCACCCGGATCTCGTTCCAGGTGACCTCCAAGATCGACAGCCGCACCATTCTCGGCGAGATGGGCGCCGAACAGCTCCTCGGCCAGGGCGACATGCTCTACATGGCGGGCGGCGGACGCATCAGCCGCGTTCACGGCCCGTTCGTCGCCGACGAGGAGGTGGAAGGGATCGTCCGGCACCTGAAGGCGCAGGGCGCCCCCTCCTATGTGGAGGCGGTCACCGCCGACCTCGACGAGGACGGCGGCAGCGACGGCGCCGTGTTCGACAAGGGCGCCTTCGGCGAGGAGGGACAGGACCTCTACTCGCAGGCGGTGGCGGTGGTGATGCGCGACAAGAAGTGCTCCACCTCCTATATCCAGCGCCGGCTCCAGATCGGCTACAACCGCGCCGCCTCGCTGGTGGAACGGATGGAGCGGGAGGGCATTGTGGCTGCACCGAACCACGCCGGAAAGCGCGAGATCCTGCTTTCCGACGAGGCGGCGGAATGACACCCGCCACTGAGCCCGCGCCGGAGCGCGGACCGGGCTCGGGACAGAAGGTGACGCAGCGGCCGGGCCACAGGTTCGCCATAGGCAGGGATTAGGAAAGGCCGACAGCTTGCAGAGTTTGCCCCCTCACCCGGTCCATGCCATGCCCTTCCGCCTCGTCTCCCGTTCCCTGCGCGCCGCCGTGATGGTGGCGCTCGGCATGGGCGTGATGGCGGGCATGGCGCAGGCCCAGTCTTCCGGTGAGGTGATCCGGCCGAGCGCGAACATTCCCGGCGCGGCCATGCCCACGGCCGAGCAATTGTTTTCGCCGCAGATCGCCATGCCGCTCGGCCCGGTGCGCCCCGTGGCGGCGGCAGGTGGCGGGGCAAGTGGCGGCACAGGTGCTGCCCCGCGCGCTGCCAGTCCCGCCCCCTCCCAGACCGCCGCCATCCAGCCCGCACCGGCGCCAGCCGTGCCCGCGCAGGCCGCGCCCCAGCCGGCCGTGGTGCCGCAGAACGTGCCGCTGCCGACGCCGCGTCCCGCCAGCGCCGATGCCGCGCCGCCGGCCCCGCCCGCCCAGATCGCGCCCACCCGCACCGCCTCCGCCGCCCGACCCGGTCCCGCAGCGCCCGTGGCGGTGACGCCGGTGCAGCAGGATCAGGACCGCGCCGGGCCGGACGTGCTCCAGAAGGTCAGCGAATACTGGAACCGCGTTCAGGTGCTCGCCGGGAATTTCGTGCAGGTGGACCCGGACGGCAGCCGCAAGACCGGCGACTTCTACATGCAGAAGCCCGGCCGCGTGCGGTTCGAATATGACGCGCCGGTGCCGCTTGAGCTCATCTCCAACGGCCAGTCGGTGGCGGTGCGCGATCGCAAGCTGAACACGCAGGACATCACGCCGCTGTCGCAGACGCCCCTGCGCTTCCTTCTGGCGGAAACCACGGACCTTGCGCGCGATCCCCATGTGGTGGGGGCGTATCAGGATACGCTCTATGTGACGGTGGTGATGGAAGAGAAGGTGCCGATGCTCGGCACCTATCGCCTGATGCTGCTGTTCGACGCCAAGACCTATGCGCTCAAGCAGTGGATCGTCACCGATCCGCAGGGCTACGACACCTCGGTCGCGGTCTCGAACCTCAACTACAATGCCCGTCCGGACCCCAAGCTGTTCGTGATCAATTTCGACCGCATGCTCCAGTAAGCCTCTGGCGCTGCGGGTAACGGATGATATTCAATACTCCGAAGCGCCCGGAAAGCCGGCGCGGAGGGGACGGACGCCATGGCGGAACACGAGGTCTCCATTCCCTCGGACGGGCTGAGCCTGTCCGGCATCGTCTCGGTGCCCGACGACCTTGAAGCCGGCGAGCGGCGCGGCGCGGTCCTCGTGCTGCACGGCTTCGGCAGCACCAAGGAATCCGGCAATGTGATGGGGCCGACGCGCCTCCTCAACGCCCTCGGCTATGTGAC
>NCCY01000269.1 GCA_002279855.1 Rhizobiales bacterium 12-68-15 | reverse complement strand
CGTGCCCTCCGCGATCTTGGCGCCGTGGTGGAGCACCACGAGCCGGGTGCACAGGCTCATCACCACCTTCATCAGATGCTCGATGATGATGATGGTGACGCCCGCCGCCGTGATGCGGCGGATGAGGGCGAGCGCGGTGTCGATCTCCGACGGATTGAGGCCGGCATTGACCTCGTCCAGCAGCAGCACCTTGGGGTCCATGGCGAGGCTCTTGGCGAGTTCCAGCCGCTTGCGGCCGGCGAGCGTGAGTTCGGAGGCGAGCGCGCCGGAGGCGTCGGACAGGTTGCAGAAGTCCAGCGCCTCTTCGGCCCGCTTGCGCGCCGCCTTCAGGTCGCGTCCGCCGGCAAAGGCGGCGGGCGCCATCACGTTTTCCAGCACGGTGAGTTCCGGGAAGGGCTGCACCACCTGATAGGTGCGCGCCACGCCCGCCCGGCTGATCTGGTAGGGCTTCTGCCCGTCGATCCGCCGCCCGTCGAACAGGATGGTGCCGGTGCTGGGGCGGAACACGCCGGTCACCACATTGACGAGCGTGGTCTTGCCGGCGCCGTTGGGGCCGATCAGCCCCACCACCTCGCCGGGCTCCACCGCAAGGTCCACGTCGGACAGCGCGTTGAGACCGCCGAAGCGCCGGGAGACGCCCTTCAGTTCAAGAACGGGGCTCATGCGCTCCTCCCCGGAGAAAAGGCCGGCACCTTGGCGGCCTTGCGACGCCGCACGAGGCCGAGGACGCCGCGCGGCAGGAAGAAGATGAGGGCGACGATGATCACGCCCAGCACCATGGCGTGCACGGACAGGAAGGAGCGCCACACCACCTCTTCCAGCACCAGGAACAGCAGCGCCCCGATGCCGGGGCCGAGCACGGTGCCCGCCCCGCCCAGCATGACCATGACGATGGGCTTCACCGACACCAGCACGCGGAACACGTCGCCGGGCTCGATATAGAACACCCAGGACGCATACATGGCGCCCGCCGCGCCCACGAACACCGCCGAGCAGACGAAGGCGGCCACCTTGTAGAGGGTGGGGTTGATGCCAACCATGGCGGAGGCATCCTCGTTCTGGCGGATGCAGGTGAGCGCGAAGCCGAACCGGGTGCGCGCCACCGCCACGTTCATCAGGAACGCCATCACCGCCAGCGCCAGCATGGACCAGAAGAACAGCCGCGCCTGCGCCTCGATGGAGATGCGCAGCACCGGGAGATTGAGCCCCGTGCCGCCGCCCGTGAAGCTCGACCAGGAGGTGGCGATCTCCATCAGCACCTGCGCGATGACCAGGCTGGCAATGGCGAAGTAATGCCCCTTCAGGTGCAGGATGGCGAAGCCGAGCAGCAGCGCGAACACCGCCGAGACGATGCCGGCGGAGGCCCAGGCGAACGGCATGGGCACGCCCGCGCCCTGCATCAGCGCGCCGGCATAGGCGCCAAGGCCGAAGAAGGCGGCCGTGGCGAAGGAGGGATAGCCGGCAAAGCCGCCGATCACGTTCCATGAATAGGCCAGCACCGCATACATGGCGAACATGGTGCCGAGCCGCAGCAGGTAATTGTCCCCGAACACCGGCAGCGCGGCGATGAGCGCGATGACGACGAGGACGGGAAGGGTCCGGATCATTCGTAGCCCCTTTTTCCCATGAGCCCCGTGGGCCGGAAGATGAGCAGCAGGATCAGCAGCCCGAACGAGACGGTGAGCCCGTGCTGCGGCCCGATGAGCAGCGCGCCGAAGCTCTGGATGATGCCCAGCGCCAGCCCGCCCACCATGGCGCCGAGGATGGAGCCGAGCCCGCCCAGCACGCAGACCACGAAGGCGAGGCTGAGATATTCCGTCGAGGCCAGCGGCGAGATTGGGAAGATCAGCGAGAGCAGGCTGCCCGCCGCCCCCGCCATCAGCGCGCCGAGGCCGAAGGTGATGGCATAGACGCGCTTGACGTTGACGCCCATGAGCGCCGCCGCCTCCGCATCCATCCGCACCGCGACGATCGCCCGGCCGATGCGCGAGCGCACCAGCACCAGATAGAGCAGCCCGGTCAGCGCCAGCGCCAGCAGCATGGCCACCACCCGGTCCAGCGGCAGGACGATGCCGCCCACCACCTTGCTGCCCAGCGGATGGGCGAGCTGCACGGTGCGGTAATCGGCCGAGAAGGCCACCAGCGTCGCGTTGTTGAGGATGAGGTCGAGGCCGAAGGTGAGCACCAGCGTGGTGAGAACCGGCGCGCCGATCACCCGGTT
This sequence comes from Rhizobiales bacterium 12-68-15, assembly GCA_002279855.1. Classification (GTDB taxonomy): domain Bacteria; phylum Pseudomonadota; class Alphaproteobacteria; order Rhizobiales; family Xanthobacteraceae; genus Aquabacter. The sequence continues at coordinate 4,342 of NCCY01000269.1, read as the reverse complement.
GATGAGCCCGGCCTGGATGGCATAGCCCACCGCGAACAGCACCGCCCCGGCCAGCGCGATGCTGAAATAGGGATGGATGCCGAGCCGCACATAGGCGAAATAGGCGATGTAGGACCCGAGCACCACGAAGGTGCCGTGCAGGATGTTGATGACGTTCAGCACCCCCCACACGAGGGAAAAGCCGACCGCGATGCAGGCATAGAGCCCGCCCAGCACCAGGCCGTTGACGAGAATCTGCAGGTAGATCATGAGCAAGGCTCCGCTGCGGCCCGCCGGGGGCGGGCGTGTTCCTGGGGCTTGCGGGCGGCCGGACGGAGGGGTCCCGGCCGCGACGCGCCGGAGAACCGGCGCGTCGGCCTCACATCATCGGGCGATGCCGAACTGAAGGTCGGTCTGCTTCACGGCGGCGGGGTAGAACACCTTCGCCTTGCCATCCTGGATCTGGAAGGCCGGCGGCTCCAGCGACACGATCTGGCCGGTGGGGCCGAAGCGCACCGGGCCGTAGAAGGTGGTCACGTCGAGGCTGGCGAGGGCGTCGCGCACCTTCTCGGGATCGATGGTGCCGGCCTTGGCGATGGCCATCTGGAGGATGGCGCCGGCCGCGCTCGCGGAGGCCTCGGCATAGTCGGGAACGGACTTGTACTCGGCCTGGAAGGCGGCGACATAGTCCGCCGTCTTGCCGAAGATGTCCGTGCCATTATAGGCCACCGCCGGATGCCACCAGGCGGCGGAGGAGATGTTCTGCGCCAGCGGGCCGGTGGCGTCGATGAATTCCTGATAGGCGGGACCGGCGATCATGGTCAGCACCTTCGGCTTTACGCCGAGGTCCGCCATCTGCCGGCGCATCAGGATCAGGTCGTTGATATAGCCGGTGCCGAACACCCAGTCCGGCTTGCGCTGGAGCATGAGGGTGAGCGCCGAGGCGTGGTCCATGGTGCCGATGGCATATTCGTCGAACGAGACCACCTCGATGCCGCGCGCCTTGGCCGACTTCTCCATTTCCTTCGCGATGGCGCGGGGGAACAGGTCGTTGCGGGCGTAGATGGCGATGGTCTTCACGTTCTGGCCGGACTTGGACACGATGTCGGCCAGGGGATTGGTCAGGGTGTCGTTGGGCGTGAAGGTGCCGAACAGATATTTGTAGCCCTGGTCATACACTTCCACCGAGGAGGCGGTGGCCGCGATGGTGGGGATGCGGTAGCGCTCCGACACGCTGGAGGCGGCCTTCGCCGCGCCCGAGCCGAACGGCGAGAACAGGAAGTTCACCTTGTCGCTGGTGATCAGCCGCTCAGCGGACTGCACCGCGCGGGGCGTGTTGGACTCGTAGTCCACATAGACGATCTCGACCTTGTAGGTCTTGCCGCCGGCGGTGATGCCGCCCTTGGCATTGGCCGCCTTGGCCCAGAGATTGTAGCCGCGCTGCTGCTTGACGCCTTCCGGCGACAGCGGCCCGGTGAGCGGCAGCGGCGCGCCGATGCGGATCACCTCCTGCGCGGTGGATGCGGTGGAGACGGCAGCCGCCATCACCAGACCGAGGCCGAGGCCCCAAAGTCGCGACGAACCCTTGGTAAAAGCCATGGTTCCGAACCCCTCTGTTTTTATATGGGGCTCATACTGAGGCCGGGATCGCGTTCCGGGGAAGAAGAAAGTTCGGCACGGGGCGTTGCGTTTTGCGCAACACCCACTCCGCTACGTCAAGGAAGGCCGTCCATGGCGCGGATGCGGGCGGCGATGGAGTCCAGGAACCGCGCCGCCGCCGGCGTCGGCTCGATCTCGGCATGGACGCACACATGGGCGCGGGCGCTCGCCAGCCCCTCATTCTCCACTTCCACCCCCACCAGCGTTCCCGCCGCGATCTCGCGCTCGAACGAGAAGGCCGGCAGGAAGGTGATGCCCATGCCGTAGAGGGCGAACTGGCGGGTCATGTCGATGGAATTGGTCTCCAGCCGGATCTCGCGGATAGGGGTGGAAGGAGATGCCGATGTCGCACTTGTCCTCCGCCACCGCGAGCATCACGTCGTCGGTGCCGCGCACCACAACCTCGTAGGTGATGCCGGGATGCACCGCTGCGAATTCGGAGATGACGCGCGGCAGGAACCCGCCGAGCATCCCCTCCACCGTGCAGACGGTGACGTGGCCGCTCTCCAGCTTCTTCAGCGCATCGATGGCCGCCTTCAGCCGCTGCCATTCGCGCGTGCGACCGCGAATGAACTGCCCGACGATCTCCCCGGCCGGGGCCAGCTTCACGCCCTGCGCGTGGCGCGTGAGCAGGGGCGCGCCGAACTCGTATTCCAGCCGCGCGATCTGCCGGCTGACGGAGGAGGCCGAGACATGCAGCGCCTCCGCCGCCTGCCGAATCGAGCCCTGCCGCATGACCTCGGCGAAATAGATGTAGGCGATTTCGTTCATGGGGCTCCGCGCGGCTCGTTCGCTGAGGCGAAGGTGCCCTGCTCCGCCTCACAAGACAACGGTCTGACGGCCACGCTCAAGACTGACGCATTTCTGCAACATTCGACATATCTGAGGTGGCACTTTTTGTCCGGTTGTTGCCAAGCGGGTATCCCACATGCAACTTTTGGCGAAACAACCGCGTAGCAGGTCACTACAACCCGCGGACGTTTCGGCCGCGAGAAGCTGGCCTGATTATCGGGGCGTTGGGGGGAACATGGACACTCGTTTTGGAACCGCACACAGCGGCGCTATGGCCGTGCGGCACGAGTCCGGAAGCCACCCGAAGCGATCCCCCGCAGACCGTGCGCGGCGCGGCGCGCTGATGGTGACCTCCGCTCTCGTTCCCCCCGTGCCGGGCGTGCGGGCGAAGATCATTCTGTCCGGCCTCGCCGCCCTCGCCAGCCTCGCCGCACAGCCGGCGCTGGCGGATTGCAGCGTCACCGGGACGACCACGTTGACCACCTGCACTCCGGCAGAGGTCAAGGTGACCATGTCGGCCGGCACCGGCAGCCTCACCGTGGACAGCGTGGAAACCGTCTCGGTGGTCTACGATTCGGTCCAGACGCCGGGCGAATACAACCAGACCGTGAACCTCACCGGCACGACCTTCATCAACAACCCGACATATAGCGGGCTGGTGATGCAGTTCGGGACCACGCCCACCATTCCGCCGCAGCCCGTCGCGGTAACAGTCAACGCCACGGTCAATATCGGCCCCAATGTGGTTGCCAATACCGGCGGCGGTGGCGGCTTCGGCACCATCTGGGTGCTGAACGACTATGCCGGCACCATCGCCATCGACAATGCGGGCACGCTGACGGCCACCGCGCCGACGTCGAGCACCGCAACCCTGAGCGGCGTGACGAATCTCGGCGCCGTGACCATCGTGAACAGCGGCTCGGTGACCTCGGACGGCGGCCGGGGCATCTATGCCGACGGCAATTGCGGCCCTGTGGGCCCGGACGGGTGCCTGGGCGCAGAGACCCCGGTCACGGTCTCGGTCACCAACACCGCGACGGGCACGGTGAGTGCCACCACGGCCGCGATCCGCGTCATCGACTATAGCGGCCTCGCCTCCATCACCAACGCCGGCACGGTGAGTTCCACCCTGTTCCAGGGGCTCATCGCCTGGTCGGCGAACGGCGATGCCACCATCACCAACAGCGGTGGTGTCACCTCCAACACCGACAACGCGGTCTATGCCTCCACCGAGGTCGGCACGGCGACGGTGACCAACAGCGGCACCGTGACCGCGACCGGTGACAGCTCGCTCGACGCGGCGCGCGCCCTCATCCGCGCGCCCGCCGGCTATAGCGGCCTGCTGGGTTCGGCCTCCACGTCCGGCAACATCGTCATCACCAACGAGGCGACCGGTGTCGTCTCGGCAAGCCGCGATACCGGCATCCTTGCGGAAACCCCGCTCGGCAATGTCACCATCGTCAATGCCGGGACGGTGAGCGGGCTTGTGGGCATCGGCGCCAATAGCGGGCTTGCCACGCAGCACACCTCGGCCACCGTTGCCGCCATCGACGGGAATATCACCGTCACCAACAGCGGCACCGTCACCGCCACCTCGGTCGGCGTGTCCCTCGACGGCACCACCAACAGCCTGACAAACAGCGGGTCCATCAGCACCACAGGCAACAGCTCCGGCGATGCCGCCGTGGTGACCGGCAACGGCAACACCACAATCATCAATACCGGCACCATCTCGGCGGCCTCGTCGTCCGACACTGCCATTGCCATGGGCTCCGGCACCAACCGGCTGGTCATATCGGACACATCGACCATTACCGGCCTTGTCACCAATGTCAGCAGCAACAACACGCTGGAGCTGAACGGCAGCGCGAGCGGTTCGCTGAACATCGGCAACGTCCGCGCCGGGCGCCAG
>NCCY01000268.1:7148-8468 GCA_002279855.1 Rhizobiales bacterium 12-68-15 | reverse complement strand
GCGTGCTGAAGACCATTTCGGAAGTTCCGCTCGCCGGCAGCGCAACCGCCGCCGCCTGATCTCGTCGCACACGCAGGAACCTGACCGGCGCGGAGCCCTTCCGCGCCGGTTTTTTTACGCCCTGAGGGGACGACGCCTCCGGCGGCGCGCGCGCCGTCAGGAGAGAAGCGGAACGCCGGGTTGAATGCCCGGCGCCCCACAATCGCGATGGCACAGGCGCCTTTTCCCGGCATAATCTGACCACCGCAGAAGTCGGTCCAAGCCCGTCCGCGAACAGGCCGTCTGTGCCTGCCAAACGCGATCAGGCTCCCTTCCCCTGCGCGGATTTGGGGAGCCTTGATCCATGAAGAGGAATCTCTCCCGCCTGTCAGACGAGGCCCTGCGCGATCTCTTCGAGGATCTGGCCATCAGGCAAGGAGAAGCCTGGGACCCGGGGGATCCGGAAACCGTTCCGCGCTACACGAAACTCTACTTTGAGATTCTGGACGTGGTGACGGAGCTTCAGTCCCGACCCGGAGATCGGCGGCGGATTCTCATCCCGCTGCTGGAGCACGAAAACTGGCAGGTCCGCCTCAAGACGGGCACCTATGTCTTTGCCCTGGTTCCGGAGCAGGCCCGCCGCACCCTGGAATGGCTCGCCTCGACGCGGGTGGGTCCGGTCTGCATGGAAGCCGGCAGTTTCCTCGGGGCGGTGGATGACGGCATGTACGTGCCCACCTGACCACGCGCGGCCCCTTCCGGGCGGCTCACGAGAACCCGCACGCGCGCGTGCGGGTTTTCAATGGCCGGCACGGGCTGGTGACGCACCCGTGCCACAAGCACAACCAAAGCGAAGCGCCTCCAGAGATTGCAGCCGCTTTCGAGACAAGCCCCGGCAGACGCGATAGGCTCGTCGTGAAGCCCTTCGCCCCTACGGGATCCTTGCACCATGAAGAGGAATCTCTCCCGTCTGTCAGACGAGGCCCCGCGCGATCTCTTCGAGACTCTGGCCATCAAGCAGGGGGATGCCTGGGCCCCGGAGGATCCGAAAGCGCTCTGGCGTTACGAAAAATTCTACTTTGAAATTGTTGATGTGGTGAAAGAACTTCAGTCCCGGCCCGGCGATGCGCGGCGCATCCTCATCCCGCTGCTGGAGCACGAAAACCTGCAGGTCCGCCTGAAGACGGCCACCAACGTCTTTGCCCTGGTTCCGGAGCAGGCCCGCCGCACCTTGCAATCACTCCGCGAGAGCGCGGCGGCGCCGGTCTTCTTTGAGGCCGGCAGTTTCCTCGGGGCGGTGGACAGGGGCATGTACGTGCCCACCTGACCACGCGCGGCCCG
>NCCY01000268.1:0-7138 GCA_002279855.1 Rhizobiales bacterium 12-68-15 | reverse complement strand
CAAGAGCCGAAAGCCCTATCCCGCCCGACAGCTCATCTGGTCCTTGCAGATCAAGCTCCTATCGCCGCGCCAAGCCGCAATCGGCTGAACGAGAGATATCCCGCGGGCAGGAAGCGGGAGTGGGAGCGGAAGGCGCGGCGGCAAACCGTACCAGCTCAAATAGGAAAATTTATCTAGGATCATTATCCGACACCCACCTTCACGGCCTTACTCTCTGTCTGCAACTCAGCGGAGGGTCGGAGGTGAGGACCAACACGCAGCAATCGGATCTTGCAGAACTTCTGCATCTTGGAATCGAACTGGATGCGATCGCCAGGGAGGTGGCGCAGCTCGCATTGCAGATTCACGGCAAAGCGAATTTCGACCCCACCCAGCCCCGCGTCCCGCGGGGCCACAGTCAGGGCGGGCGGTGGACTTCCGGCACCAACGGACAGCCCGCAAGCCAACAGCCGGCACACACGCAGCCGAGACAAACAACGCCAAGAGCACCTTCGGGTGGTCTGGCCCCCCGCGACATTCCGGCGCCCGGAAGCGAGGACAGACCCTCTGCGCTTTCGCCCCGGACGCGGCCAACCTTCGATGTGTATCCGCCGAGGGAGCAGCAGCCTCTGCCCAAGGAGATCCTCGACAGCGCACCACACGTTCCCCCGCAGAAGCCGGTGCTGCCTCAGCAGCGCTTCACCATTGTTCGCGAAATTGCCCGCTGGGCCGCAAAGGTGGCGGCTAAGGCAGGCATCGACCCTCGCCGGCTGGCCTTACATATCGCAATCGAGGGCGCGACATGGATTGCACAGGAATACTGGCCATACATAGAGGAATATCTTGCCCCTCCGCGAACCTTGAGAGAGCTTCAAGCAGATGTACGCGTTCCGCGGCGGGGAACCGAGGTCCATCACATCGTGGAGCAAGGGGACGCTGTGCGGGGCGGTTATGACCGCAGCCGGATAGACCACCCCGACAATCTCGTCCGCATTTCCACACTGCGCCACTGGCAACTGACTGCCTGGTATCAATACACACAACCGGAATACGGAAGCTTGTCGCCTCGCAACTACCTTCGCGACAAACCTTGGCAAACGCGATATGAAATTGGCCTTGAAGCCCTTCGCAAACAGGGGATCCTTGCACCATGAAGAGGAATCTCTCCCGTCTGTCAGACGAGGACCTGCGCGATCTCTTCGAGACTCTGGCCATCAAGCAGGGTGACGCATGGGCACCAGAGAACCCGAAAACGCTTTGGCGCTATGAAAAATTCTACTTTGAAATTCGGGATGTTGCGCTGGAGCTTCAATCCCGGCCGGGCGATGCTCGGCGCATCCTCATCCCGCTGCTGGACCATGAAAACTGGCAGGTCCGCCTCAAGACGGGCACCTATGTCTTTGCCTTGGCTCCGGAGCGGGCCCGCCGCACCCTGGAATGGCTCGTCACGACGCGAGAAGGTCCGTTCTGCCTGGAGGCCGGTAGTTTCCTCAACGCCGTGGACAGGGGCATCTACGTGCCCACCTGACTGCGCGCGGCCCTTCCGGCGGCTGATGGGGCACCCGCACGCTCGCGTGCGGGTTCTCCACTGGCCGACACGGGCCGCGTCATGCACGCGGGGCACAAGCGCAACCAATGAGAATTCGTGCCGGAATTCACAATCTCCCTTGAGACAAGCCCCGACAGGCGCGATAGGCTCGCCTCGAAGCCATTCGCCAATACGGGATTCCTTGCACCGTGAAGAGGAATCTTTCCCGTCTGTCAGACGAGGCCCTGCGCGATCTCTTTGAGCATTTGGCCATCAGGCAGGGGGATGCCTGGGTGCTAGGGGATCCGGAAACCGTTCCGCGTTACACGAAACTCTACTTTGAAATTGTAGACGTCGTGACGGAGCTTCAGTCCCGGCCAGGAGATCAGCGGCGGGTCCTCATCCCGCTGCTGGAGCACGAAAACTGGCAGGTCCGCCTGAAGACGGCCACCAATGTCTTTGCGCTGGTTCCTGAGCAGGCCCGCCGCACCTTGCAATGGCTCAGCGAGACGGGGGCGGCGCCAGTCTTCTTTGAGGCCGGCAGTTTCCTCGGGGCGGTGGATGACGGCATGTACGTGCCCACCTGACCACGCGTGGCCCCTTCCGGGCGGCTCACGAGCACGCGCGCGTGCAGGTTTTCAGTGGCCGGCACGGGCCGGTGACGCATCCGCACCACCGAAACAACCAGAAAGACACCACAACGGAAATCACAATCGACTTTGAGACAAGCCCCGACAGACGCGATAGGCTCGTCATGAAGCCCTGCGCCAATACGGGATCCTTGCGCCATGAACGAGAATCTCTCGCATCTGTCAGACGAAGACCTGCGCAATCTCTTCACGGATCTGGCCATCAAGCAGGGTGACGCCTGGCCACCAGCAGATCCGAACACGATCGGGCGTTACGACAAATTGGACTTTGAAATTGTTGATGTGATGGAGGAACTTCAGTCCCGGCCCGGCGATGCGCGGCGCATCCTCATCCCGCTGCTGGAGCACGAAAACCCGCACGTCCGCCTGAAGACGGCCACCAATGCCTTTGCACTGGTTCCCGAGCAGGCCCGCCGCGCCTTGCAATCGCTCCACGAGAGCGCGCCGGCGCCGGCCTGCCTCGCAGCCGGACGTTTCCTCGATGCTGTGGACATGGGCATGTACGTACCCACCTGACGACGCGCGGCCCGGTCCGGATGAGACACGCAAATCCCCCTGCGGGCGAGCACCGCTCACCCGCAGGGGGTGAAGCTTACGCCCACTCGCCCTTGCGGAAGACGGGCACGCGGCGGCCGTCTGCATGGACGCCGTCGATATCCACCTCGCCCGAGCCGATCATCCAGTCGATATGGATCAGGCTCTTGTTGCCGCCCTGCGCCGCGATCTGATCCGGCGAGAGGTTGGCCCCGTCCAGGAAGCACTTGGAATAGCACTGGCCGAGCGCGATATATGGGCGAGGAATGGGGCACCAGCGCCACCTCGCCGAGGCGCCGCGCGCCCGCATCGGTGTCGAGCACCTTGTTCAGCACCGCCTCGCCCTGCGCCGCCTTGGCCTCGACGATGCGGCCCGCCTCGAAGCGCACCGAAATCCGGTCGATCAGCGTTCCCTGGTAGGAGAGCGGCTTGGTGGAGGAGACATACCCGTCCACGCGCAGGGCGTGAGGCGTGGTGAACACCTCTTCGGTCGGGATGTTGGCGTTGCAGATGATGCCGTTCTTCGCCATGGAGGCGCCGCCCTGCCATTCATGGCCATCCGCGAGGCCGACGGTGAGGTCGGTGCCCGGCCCGCGGAAATGCAGCGCGTGGAAGCGGTGGCCGTTGAGCCAGGCGGTGCGGGCCTGGAGCACGCCATTGTGCGCATCCCACGCCGCCACCGGGTCCGCCAGATCCACCCGGGAGGCGGCGAAGATGGCATCGGCGAGCTTCGTCACCGCCGCATCCTCGGTCTCGTCGGGGAATACGAGTTGCGCCCAGGACGGGCCGGGATAGGCGACGATGCTCCAGTTGATGTCGAAGCCGGCGATCTTCTCCAGCGCCGGCTGGTAGGCCATGGAATTCGCCTTGTTGGCGCGTGCCACCTTGGCCGGGTCCTCGCCCGACAGCAGCATGGGATTGTCGCCGACGATGGCGAGCCGCGCGGTATTGGCGGAAAACGCCTTCGCCACGCCGTCATAGAGCCAGGTGGGGGCGCGATCAAAGCCGGCATCGGCGCCGTTGCGGAAGCGCGCCAGCGTCACCTGCTCGTCGGAAAGCAGCGGCGTTACGAGGCCCGCGCCCGCCTTGTAGGCATGCTCCGCGATGCGGCGCACCAGCGGCAGTGCGGTGACGGGCGCGGTGAGGAACAGGTCCTGCCCCGGCTGGAGGGCCAGCCCCACCTTCACCGCCACCTCGGCGAGGCGGTCGAGCTTGTGGGGATCGATGACAGGGGGAGCGATACGCTGGTGGGTGTTCATGGGCAGCACTCGGTGGGGCGGCCGGGTCCGGCCTGCGATGGCAAAACCCGCCGCAGCCGGACCGGCCCTCGCCGCATCTTAAAGCCCCAATTCCGGCGCCGCCACGGCGGCGACGCCCCGCGCCGAACGAAGAGGGAGACCGGCCATCCCGCCGGCCCCGTCCGGGGCGAATTCGGCATCCGGCGGGCTTGCATCGGGCAGGCAGATCGCGCTTGTGTGCATTGCGTGCAGGACCTCCGCCTCGCGCGGTGAGGGCAAGGCAGGTGCCGCCCCAAGGTGTCTCACGCAGGTGTCTCACGCAGGTGTCTCACATGGGCGCGTGGCTCGACAATCTGATCCCTCTCAAGGCTCCGGCCATTGATCCCGCCCACCAGTTCGCGGGCTGGCAGCCGGCGCCGCCCGTGCATGCGGGCCTTGGCTGCCACCTGCTGGCGGACCAGCGCATTCCGGTGGAGGACGGTGTCACCCTCTCCGCCGATGTCTACACGCCCAGGGTGCCCGGCCGGTATCCGGCCATCGTGCAGTTCGCCGCTTACTCGCGGGAACTGCACACGGCGGGCATTCCCACCGGCAGCAACGAGATCGGCGCGCCGCCGGTGTTCACGAACCACGGCTACGGCCAGGTGGTGGTGATGCGGCGGGGCATGGGCCGCTCAGGCGGCGAGGGGCGCGTCTTCCTCAACGACCAGGATGTGGACGACCACGCCGCCTGCATCGCCTGGGCCGCCGCCCAGCCCTGGTGCGACGGGCGGGTGGTGCTGTTCGGAACCTCCTATTACGGCATGACGCAGCCGCTGGTGGCGGTGCGGCGCCCTCCGGCGCTCAAGGCCTTCTTCTGCAACGAGATCTGCACCGACTATTTCCGCCACCTGACGCAGTTCGGCGGCGTTCCCGGGCTCTCTTTCTTCAACCTCTGGATGGGCGCCAACTTCACGCAGGCCATGTTCCGCCTGCGGGTGCCGCCCGTGGTGCGCGCGCTTCTCAGCCACATCACCAATTCCGGCCTCAAGCACATCTGGCAGCCCCAGCTCATGAAGCGGGCGGACGGCCTGTTCCGCACCTTCATGCGGCAGACGCCGGTCCGTGCGGTGCGCGAGTGGTATGTGAACTGGCTGGTCGACGGGAAGACGCGCGCCGCCTCCTCCATTCCGCCCGGCCCGTCCGGCCGTCTCGGCGAGATCGATATCCCGTTCGTGGTGGCGCAGAATCTCGGTTATTTCAACCTGCACCAGTTCGGCTGCTACGACCTGTTCGAGAATGCGGGCACTGCGGCGGACCGCAAATGGATGATCCTCGCCCCCGCCCATTACGAGCTGCCGGTCTATGCCTGGCAGCTGGAGGCGATCGCCTTCTTCGACCACGTTCTGCACGGCGCCGAGAACGGCTACCGGGAGCAGCCGCCGGTGCGCTACTGGCTGGACGGGGCGGGCCGCTATGAGGGGTCGGCCGATTTCCCCGTTCCCGGCAGCCGCCCCCTGCGCCTCTATCCCGCGTCATCCGCCCCGGCGGCGGGCACGCTCCAGACCACGGCGCCGGTGCCCGCCGAAACCAGCTGGGTGGCGGTGCCGCCCGGGGCGGTGCTCATCGGCGGCTTCGACGAGGTGGCCAACCAGACGCTCACCTTCGACCTGCCGGTGGACCGGCCGCTGCATCTGGCCGGGCCGGTCAGCCTGTCCCTGCGCCTCAGCTGCAACGAGATCGACACGCAGGTGGTGGCGCGCCTGTCCCGCGTGGCGGTGGACGGCAGCACCCACCTGCTCTCGCTGGGCACCATCGCGGCGGCCCGACGCACCCGCGATCCCGGCCGCAGCACGGCGTGCGAGATCGCCATCGACACGCAGACGCCGCTTCCCCTCACGCCCGGCCTCCCGGTGGACCTCGCCTTCAGCCTCACCCCGGCGCCGACCCTGCTCCAGCCCGGCGAGCGGCTGCGGCTCGATCTTGCGAGCCGCCTCGACCTGCTGCGCAGCAATGTCAGCAAGGGTTATGTCCAGTTCGACATTCCCGCCCCGCCCTATTTTTCGCGCAACAGCCTGCATATGGGCCCCGACACCTGTCTCGAAGTGCACGAAGTCACGCCCTGAGGCCGTCCTTGCGGCCATCGCCGCTTGCATTTGCGCCACTTCTCCACTATTTCAGCCGTGTCCGAGACAGCGCCCTTCAAGGCGGAAGCCGTCCCGGCGGGCAGGGAGCGCGGGATACGCGATCCTCAAATCTTCTGGAGGCAGCCCGCCCTGGTTTTCGTCGGCGCCGGATCCGACAGCGAAATCCCAGCTTCGAACCTTGCGGCCTTTGCGCCGGCCTGTCGGCATTGCCGACGGCGGCCCGGGTGTCATCCGGGCTATCCGCAGGGTTCGGGCGTCTTCAACAACAGACGCCGGCGCCGACACCTTGGAGACTAGATGTCCCCCGAAACCACGCGTGAAGATTTTGCCGCCCTGCTCGACGAGAGCTTCGGCCGCGTTGATGTCAATGAAGGTGCCGTCGTCAAGGGCATCGTGGTCGCCATCGAAAAGGATCTGGCGATCATCGATATCGGCCTGAAGACGGAAGGCCGCGTTGCCCTGCGCGAATTCGCCGGCCCCGGCCGCGAAAGCGCCATCCAGGTTGGCGACGAGGTCGAGGTTTATCTCGAGCGCGTCGAAAACGCGATGGGCGAAGCCGTTCTCTCGCGCGACAAGGCGCGCCGCGAAGAGAGCTGGGTCAAGCTCGAGAAGGCGTTCAATGCCGGCGAGAAGGTCACGGGCGTGATCTTCAACCAGGTCAAGGGCGGCTTCACCGTCGATCTCGACGGCGCCGTGGCCTTCCTGCCGCGCTCGCAGGTGGACATCCGTCCGATCCGCGATGTCGGCCCGCTGATGCACAACCAGCAGCCCTTCCAGATCCTCAAGATGGATCGCCGCCGCGGCAACATCGTCGTGTCGCGCCGCACCGTGCTGGAAGAGACCCGCGCCGAGCAGCGCCACGAACTGGTCCAGAACCTCGAAGAGGGTCAGGCCATCGAGGGCGTGGTCAAGAACATCACCGATTACGGTGCGTTCGTTGACCTCGGCGGCATCGACGGCCTGCTGCATGTCACCGACATTGCGTGGCGCCGCGTGAACCACCCCACCGAAGTGCTGAACATCGGCCAGACGGTGAAGGTGAAGATCATCAAGATCAATCACGAGACCCACCGCATCTCGCTC
>NCCY01000267.1 GCA_002279855.1 Rhizobiales bacterium 12-68-15 | reverse complement strand
TTGCGCTGCTTCACCTTGCTCCACTCGATGTCGGGCACCGAGAACATGGGATAGAAATTGGGATAGGTGCGGATGATGTAGCGCGCGACCTGCGCCATGTCGCGCGCGGTGGACCGCTGGGCGGGGTCCGCGAAGCCGGTCGCGTTGCGGAATTCTGAGCCGGTGAGGCCGAGCTTCTGCCCGGTCTCGTTCATCTTCAGCGCGAAGGCGAGTTCGGTTCCCGCCACCCCTTCGGCCAGCGTGATGGCCGCGTCATTGCCGCCCACCGTGAGCATGCCCACCAGCAGGTCATCCACGCGGGTCGGGTTCTTCACCGGCACGAACATGGCCGCGCCCCCGGACGGGCCGCCGCCGCGCCGCCAGGCATTCTCGCTGACCACGAAGGTGCTGTCCGGGGTGATCTTGCCGAGGTGAATCTCCTCGAACACCACCAGCGCCGTCATCACCTTGACCACGCCGCCCGGCGAGAAGCTCTTCTCGCTGTCTTTTTCGAACAGAATGGCGCCGGTGGCAAAGTCCACCAGGATGGCGCTGGGCGCCGCGGTCTGGAAAGTGCTCTGCGCGCGCGCGGGCGCAAGCGAAAGAGGAAGTGCAGACAGGCAGACGGCCGCCGCCGCCAACAGTCCACGCAGCAGGGTGCGCCGGGAGCCCTCAGCGCGCGCCATTGTTCGCCACGCCGGTATAGCTGAGGCCGGAGACGGGCGCGGCGCCGACATTCCAGCCCACAGCCGCGACCGTCGTGCGGACGGGCTCGGGCTGGACGGGGCGGAACGCGGTCTGGGTGGGCTTGGCGGGCGCAGACGCCGGCATCTGGGCGGCGGAGGCGCTGGCGACCTCGCGGTCGAGTTCATGGCCGAGATCGTAGGGCCGCTGGCTCGGCATCGGCACATCATCGCCGCTGGCGGTCGCCGGCACAGGACGCACCAGCGATGGCACGAAGGGCTTGGTGGAGGCGACCATGATCGCGGAATTGGACGGCAGCTCGGCCGGGGCATCATCACGCAGCGAAGCGGTCAGCACGCGGTCGTCGGAGCCTTCGAGAGGTGCCTGCCCGACATATTCCACCTTCACCCGCGCGATGCCGTTGGCCTGGAAGCCCAGCAGGTCAGCGGTGCGGTGGGAGACGTCGATGATGCGGTCCTGATGATACGGCCCGCGGTCGTTCACCCGCACGATGATGGACTTGTTGTTGCGGAGATTCGTCACGCGCACATAGCTGGGCATGGGCAGCGTGGGATGGGCGGCCGAGACGGCAGTGCGGTCGAACACTTCGCCATTGGCGGTGCGGCGGCCATGGAAGGCATCGCCATACCAGGAGGCGATGCCGATGGCCTTGTAATCGGGGTTCTCGGCCGGGACATAGGTGCGACCGGCGATCTTGTAGGGCTTGCCCACCCGATAGGCGCCGGTGCCTTTGGGGATCGCCTCCCCGTCCGCCACCACGCGCGGGCTGGCGGAAACGCCATATTTGGGATCAATCTTCGAGGTGAGCTGGTTGACGCCGCTGCACCCAGCGATGGCAAGACAAAGGACGCCCATTCCAAACGCGCTCCGGAGGGCACGCGGGCCGAGGCCACTTTCAGTCTCTTGCGTCATGTTCGTCCCGTCTCCTGCGCGCGGTCGCGCCGCCTCGCTTGATCCAAGCCGGATTCCGCCGAATGTTATGCCATGGCGGCGTCCGATTGCACAGAAGAGTGTGTGACAAGGCGGCAAAATTGGGGCGCGTCCGTGACCATGGTAAACGCCGCGTTACAGAACGCTGGGGAATGCCACCCCATTTCCACGCGGAAAAACCACGCCCCGCCAATTATTTGGCGCCGGGACATGGGGCGAGCGAGCGCCGATCCGTCAGCCATGTTCGGTCGCATGCGGTCCGTCCTTAAGGATAACGGCTCCTCCTCCCCCGCCACAATTTACGGATCGAGCCCTCCCCGCCCCTGATCCTTCAGGTGGCCCCGCCGTCACGCTAAAAAAAGTGCTCCGCTTTTTTCTGGGCCCGCGCGCCACTCCCTGCCCTCCCCCGCTTGGGCTGCGGCAAAACATGGGCTATGACGCGCGCAGCGGAAGGGTGGCCGAGTGGTTTAAGGCAGCGGTCTGCGCGCAGCGGAAGGGTGGCCGAGTGGTTTAAGGCAGCGGTCTTGAAAACCGCCGTGGGTGCAAGCCCACCGTGGGTTCGAATCCCACCCCTTCCGCCATTTCAGTCCCTGAGTGGGAACTGCGTTTACGCCATCAGCCGATACCAGCGTCTGAAGCAGCCGGGATTTCGATCCCATGATCCGCACTTCACCTTCGGCAACTTCGACGCGCTGGGCGAGTGCGCGGAGATGGTCTCGCAAAGCGCGCAAAAACGCGTGTCACCGCGCGCAGGATCAGGTGTCACCCCGTAGCGGCGGCCTTTGAAGCGGGTTTGAAGGTGAATTCAGGTGACCGGAGAAGGCGCGGCGCAGGCCGACTTTGAAGGCATCCATCTTGCGAAATGTTCTCATTTCGTTCTCTTATCCAAAAATGGACACCTGGCCGACCCTCCGGACCCATCCATCGGTCTGGGTCAAGCTCACCTGCCCGAAGTGCGGGCGGCGGGGACAATATCGCCTCGCCACCCTCGTGGAACGCCTCGGCGCCGACTGCCGCATGATCAAGGTGCTCGAAACGCTGAGCCATGATTGCCCGTACCGTTTTCACCATCCGGTCCCCATGCTTCCAGCCGGCTGTCAGGCAACGTTCGCGGCACACCCCTCCACGTAACGGAAGCCTTGCACGGCCCGGAAATGTCCGCCGTAGCCGGTGCCCGCCCCCTTGCCTGACTGTTGCATCGAGGCGCGGCTCCTGCCCTTATCGCCGCCGCAGAGCTCGGCGGACACCTGCGCCCAATAGGGGTGGCGTCGCAGGGCCGCGGCGAGGCCGGGGTGGCTCGTGTGGAACAGCGTGGGCATAGGCCGGCTGTAGCGGTTCTGCCCGCGCCGCCACATCGCACAGATTGCATTGAGGAAGCGGAGCCCGATCCCGGCCCCTTGCCACTCCGGCATCACAACAAGGCGGCAAGCACGCGCCTCCTTCAGCCCCGGCCTGGTCGAAAAGGCCACATGCGCCACGGGCACATCGTCAACGAAACCCACATAGCAGCCGGCTGCGATCATCCGGGGCACTTTCAGATAATGATGCGGCTCAAAGCGCCACCACCAGTCCCAGCCGCTCTCCCTGATCTCAAGCTCGATCTGAGGCCGTCGTTGAAGCCACCTCCCGGAAAAGGCACCCGCGCCGGTATCGAAAACCCAATCCGGCTGAACCCAATCCAGAATGTCATAGTGGCACGATAGAAGAACGGCACGGCCGCCAGTCCGCCGCCACGCCTTAGAGAAGGCATGCGCGCCGATACACGCGATCTGCCGGTCCACCACGCTGCTGAACTCGTCCACGACGGCGAAGCCCGGCGCCTCGCACACAAGGCGCGCCAAGTCTGCCCGGAAGCGCTCTCCCGTGGACAGCACGTGATAGGGCCGGAGCCACGGCGGTACCGAGCCCAGCCCCACGGCTGCGAGCGCTCCGGTCACGTCATCGAAGGAGCCCGCCGGGGCGATCGCGTCGATGATGGGGCGGTCGTTGGGCCAGTCGTCGGGCTCCCACCAGTCGGCGGGGCTGGTGCACAGGGCTCGGCCAATAGAGCTCTTGCCCGACCCAGACGGACCGACGACGACCCCTATCTGCCAATCTGTTTCATCGATCGGAATATCGGCGGATAGGTCAAAGGTGCACCCGCTCTCCACATTGAAAAGCGATTTCACGCGCGCCGCCCGGTAGCTCTCCGCGTCCGCGCAGCGGTGATTGATCTCGATCCTCATGTGTTGACCACCTTGACCTTGCCGCGCCGCATGGCTTGGAGCCCCTCATAGATGGCCTTCTGGTCGGCTTCGTCCTCGCAAACGACGATCACGCCCTGCCGTTTGCGGTACCGATCCTGCGGCGGCTTACCGGGCGCGCCGTCCGGCAGCGCGGGCAGCGCCGGAGCTTTTCGATCTGTCATCAAGCGTCTCCTGGTCGTGACGCTCGAGGCGCTCGTGTCGGGGCTCGATCGGCCTCAGTGCATTAAGGGTGCCGCACCGGCGGCACTTGATTTCGACTTGTCCCCGAAGGGCGCCCGGTGCGGCGCGGAACAGCAGCGCGCCGCATCTGCATCGTATGTTTTCCACTCCTTAACATCCGTGGCCTACGCCCCCTCTCGGGGGACCGTGACCTTCTTCCGGTCGCGCGGGGTGTGCTTGCCTGCTTGTCCCGCGTTGGAGCCTTTCGGGGCTCCCCCCACTCCACGCTATCCGGCCAGCACCGGGGCGCCGAACGGATAGGACGAGCCCGCGAAGGTGGGCTCAACATTCAAGGTTGCGAGATCCTCGGCGGTGGTGATCGTGTGCATGATCAGACCGTTTTCCCGGTCGGCGATCAGCATGACCTGAGGTGCCCCATCCAGCCCTGCATCACGCCCGTCGAGGGCGACGACCATGTAGTGACCGGCCAGATGGGTGCGGATTGATCGCTCGAAGGTGCCCCCGCCGCCGGGCAGGGCCGAGGTCTCGGTACCTGTCACACGATAGATGAACACTGTGGGGATCACACGGGACGTGTCCCATCCCTCGCCTTCGGTCCGCCAGGCGGACAAGAGGGGGTCGGCCAAAGCCGCCTCGGCTGTCTCATGCCAAATGATGTAGTCGATCATGACGTCAGTGCCTGCAGTTCGACGTTAGGGATCTTCCGTGAGATGACGCTCAGACGCCTTATGTGACCATTGAACGTGTACCCATCAGAATCGGCGCGCCCGATCCAAAGGGTGGAAAGGCTGGGCACTGCGGCAAGGGTACCCGTCACCAGCGCCCCGCCGTGCGACACGCTGTAGGACCCGCCACCCCAACTGTGCGCACTGCGCCCTGTGGCCCCAGACGCCACCGCCGCGCCGTTTACGCGCCAACCGTCAACGTTGCTGATGTTGGCGTAGGCAATGGGCGTCGCCCCGTCCCGCGACAGGCCGATCCGATTGCCCCCCGGTGATGCCAGGACAAGTGCAGCCACGCCTCCACCGGACACCCTGGAGCACTCGACAAAGGCTGTGCCGGCCGTCGAGTTGAAGGCAAATGCGCTGGTTTGCATCTGCGCCGTGTCGCTGGCGCGGGTCGCGGTGGTTGCCCCTGTAATGACGAGCGAGGTCGCCTCTGCTCCAGCCTCCAACTGCGCGCCCCAGGCATAAAAGGTCTGCGCAGCGGTCGCCGTCTGCGACGCATCCCGTAGATCTGTTCCGATCTGGAAATAGTAAGTGGCGCCATTCGACGGGTTCGAAACCGTAACATCGAAGCGCTGCCAGCCGGTGGTGAGAATGCAGAGCCGCCGAACATAGTTCACCGCATTGGTCGTGGCCGACATGTAGACAGACTCACCACCCGTCGAACCTTTAAGCCACGCACTGAACGTGTAAGTGCCGGCGTTGAGGCCGGAAATCGAGATACCAACGCGCGACCCGTTGGCAGCGCTGGCGGGCACTGCCGGCATAACGATGCGGGTGCCAGTGGTAGTTGCATCTGGCGCGGATGCATTGTTAAGCGTAACGACGGGCGCGGCGACCGTGCCGATTGCGGTTGCCCCCCAGGGTGCAGTGCCTATGGCACATGAGTAGACAGCGAGATTGGTCCGGGCCGGCTCGATCAGCGCGCCCAGGCGCTGCAGCGTCTGGGGATTGTGGTCGATCCGCAGGGTATTGTTGGCGACACTTTCATAGACACCCGTCGCACTCCAACGCATAGCCGTCGAGGCCCGCGAAAACGTCAGCCCCGGCAGACTTCCGACCGGCCCGACAAACTGAGCCTGAGGGTCCGCCGCCCAGCGGCGGATGGCCTTGTCGGCGACAAAATCCACCCCGAGCCCTGATGGCTCCAGCGGCCCCAGCAGGGCGTCGATTGCCGCGTTTCCTGAGCCGAACAGGCCAATAGGTGCTGCGCGATCCGCGAACGAGACATAGCTCATATCAGCCCCCCGTCTTGGTCAGCTGCGCGACAAACTCGGTGACGCTGCCGGTGACACCCACCACCACGAAGGCCACCCGGTCCCCTGGCTGGACTGCGATGTTGAGACCCGCCTGCATGAGGAGCGCGCCGGCGGTCACGGTCATGGCGGGTGTCACCGCAATACCCCCGATCGCTATATAGAAGGTGACGGTTGAGCCAGCTGTGCCGGCCACGATCTCGGCCGCCGCGAATCCGTGCAGGCCAGCGGCTACGGCGCACCGCGCCGAGTAATAGGTTCCCAGCTT
>NCCY01000266.1 GCA_002279855.1 Rhizobiales bacterium 12-68-15 | reverse complement strand
CCTGCGCATCCCGCACGGCGGCGGCAAGGGCGCGGTCCAGCGTGCCGCACACCTCGTGGGGAACGTCGCCGAGCGTGCGGGCGAAATCGTCCGCCGCCTCGCCGATCAGATAGGCCTTGGCGAGGCGCGGAAACAGCGGGGCGAGCGGCGCGATGCCGCCGGCCTTGGGCTTGCCGCCGGCAATCCAGAAGATGTCGCGGAAGGTGAGGAGCGCGCGCTCCGCCGCGTCCGCATTGGTGGCCTTGCTGTCATTGACGAACAGGATGCGGCCCTGCTGCCCCACCTGCTCCATGCGGTGAGGCAGGCCGGGAAAGGACCGCATGGCCACCGCGATCACCTCCGGCGCAAGCCCGGCGGCGCGGGCCGCGGCGAAGGCGGCGGCCGCGTTCTGGGCATTGTGCACGCCGCGCAGCGACGGGATGCCGGAGAGGGACAGGCGAAACCGCTCGGCCCCGCCTTCGCTGATGACGATGTCCTCCCCGTCCCGCCAGACGCCGTCCGCCAGCGGGCGGGTGACGGAAACCTCCACCACATGGGTGCCCGCACCACGGGCCCGCGCCGCGATGGCGCGGGAGGCGTCGTCATCCACACCGACCACCGCCGTGCCGCCCGATTCGATCCCTGCGATCAGTTGTTCCTTCACCGCCGCATACCCCTCCATGGAACCATGGCGGTCCAGATGGTCGGGGGTGAGGTTCAGGTGCACGCCGATGGACGGGTCGAGGGTCGGTGCCAGATCGATCTGGTAGGAGGAGCACTCCACCACATGCACGCGGCGCCCCGCCGGCGGGGCAAGGGACAGGATGGCGGTACCGATATTTCCGCCAAGCTGAACGTCCCGTCCGCCCCGCCGCAGCAGGTGGGCGATGAGCGCGGTGGTGGTTGACTTTCCGTTGGTGCCGGTGATGGCGATGAACGGTGCGTGGCGCGCCTGCGCGCGGCGCTCGCGGCAGAACAGCTCGATGTCGCCGATGATCTCGACGCCGGCCGCCTGCGCAAGCCGCACGCTCCAGTGGGGTTCCGGATGGGTGAGCGGGACCCCCGGCGACAGGACCAGCGCCGTGATGGCGCTCCAGTCCGCGTCCTTCAGCGCGGCGACCGGAATGCCGGCAGCTTCGGCCTTCGCGCGGCCCGCCGCGCCATCGTCATCGGCGATCACGCGGGCGCCGCCCGCCACCAGGGCCTGTGCGGTGGCAAGGCCGGAGCCGCCGAGGCCGAACACCGCAATGGTGCGGTCCTTGAACGTGGAAACGGGAATCATGGGAGCGCCGCCGCAGGAAAGTTCAACGGGCCAGCAGTAGTGCGCGCCGCAGCCGAAGGGAAGATGCGGCGCTTCCCTCAGCGTTCGACAAAATCCTGGAGCCGCGCCAGCGCCGCGTCCCATTGGGCGGACACGCTGTCGAGATAGAGCCGGGCGGTGCCGAGGGCCCCGGGTTCAAGGCAATAGAGGCTTTCGCGCCCCGACCGCGCGCTGGCGACGAGGCCCGCATGCTCCAGCACATGCAGGTGCTTCGTCACCGCCTGCCGGGTGAGGCCGGTACCCTCCGACAGCCGCGCGATGGAGTGGGGAGCACCGTCGCCGAGCCGGCGCAGCAGGCCGAGGCGGGTGCCGTCTCCCAGCGCGGCGAACAGGGCGGCCGCAGCGCCATCCTCAGTCCCGTCCTTCGACATAGACGCGCACATTCTCCATCTGCGCCCCCCAGCCGAGTGAATTCATGCGGAAGGCGTCCGGCCGGCGGTGGGCGGGGATGAGGTCGAACCCGGACTCCCTCACCGTCAGGCGGGTTCCTTCCTTTACCGGCTCAAGGCGGAATTCCACAAGGGTCGGGGTCTCCGCGGAATAGTCCACGTCCGCCTCCACCGCATAAGGATGCCATGTGTAGGAGAACAGCACCTGCGGGCGCATCTCGCGGATCGTGGCAGTCCACTTCACATGCTCATAGCCGGGTATGCGGAGCCGGCCTGTCGAGCGCTCGCCGGGCGCGAAAGGCCGGTCGATGGCCACGCGAAACCAGGTGCCGAACGCTTCATGGTCGGTCAATGCCCGCCACACCGCGTCCAGCGGGGCTTTCAGGATCAGGGTTTTTTCGATGGCGTCCGCAACGGTGCCTGTTTCAATGGTCCTGGACATGCGCAACCTCCGTGTTGCGCTTATTCTGCCGAGGCCGTCGATTAATGCAACTAAAAAGTTGCCTGTTTAAGTGCGCGCGGCAGCACCGTTACCACGGCACCGGGCAGCAGGTCGGTGATCTCCCGGCGCACCCGATCGCTCACATCCTCCACGTCGCCCAGCGTGCGGGCGGCGGAAAAGCCCAGATCGATCTGGATGTGCGGCGTGTTTCCGGCGATGCGGGACCGCACGCCGATGAAGCTGTCATAGGCGTCGAAATGGGTTGCCAGCGCGCGATTGATGAGCCGCTGCTGGGCTTCCTCCAGCGTCCGGTCGAGCAGCGAGGGCAGGGCCTCCCGCCACATGGAGACGGACAGCTGGATCATGGCCGCCGCGATGAACAGGCCCCCGATCAGCTCCGCCGCCTGGCCGATCACGCCCTCCACGAACACGGCATTGACGCAGAAGGCGGCCATCACGATGCCGGAGGACAGCGTCTTGACGAGGCGCGTCTTCACCTGACCTGTCAGGATGATGGAGGCGCCGTCCCGGCCGGCCCGCCACAGCTTCCAGAGCATGTAGCCGTTGAGGACGAGATTGATCCCGCCGAGGCCCGCCACCACCAGCAGGCTGAACTGGTCCTGCGCCGGGGGATGGAACCAGCGCCAGAGCGAACCGAGCCCGACCCAGACCCCCGCAAGGCCCATGGCGGTGCCGATGCCGGCATTGGCGAACTGCTCGATCTTGCCGGACCCGTAATCGTAATCGTGGATGCGGCCCCGGTGGATGCGCCGCATCAGCACCAGCAGCAACAGCTCCAGCACCACCAGCAGCGTGCCGCGCGCGCATTCCGCGAGCATCATCAGCGAGTTCGCCCACAGGCCGACGCTGAGGAAGGGCGCGATCAGCGCGATGTCGCACAGGCTGGCGATGAGAATGGAGCGCTCCCGCTCGCGGGCGGCGGGATCGATCGCGCCGGGAGCGGGGGGCATCAGGGCCTCACCGCAGCTTGAGCGTGGCGAGGCCAAGGAGCGCGAGCACCACGGCGACGATCCAGAAACGGATCACCACCTGGCTTTCCGTCCATCCCAGCTGCTCGAAATGGTGATGGATGGGCGCCATGCGGAACACGCGTTTGCCGGTGAGGCGGAACGAGATCACCTGCACGATCACCGAGACCGCTTCCAGCACGAACAGGCCGCCGATCACCGCCAGCACGATCTCGTGCTTGATGGCGACCGCAATGGCGCCGAGCAGGCCGCCCAGCGCCAGAGAGCCGGTATCCCCCATGAAGATCTGGGCGGGCGGCGCGTTGAACCACAGGAAGCCCAGCCCCGCGCCGATGATGGCGCCGCACAGCACCGCCAGTTCGCCCGCGCCGGCCACGTAGTGAATCTGGAGATAATCCGCGAACACCACGTTTCCGGACAGGTAGGTCACCACGCCGAACGAGCCCGCCGCGATCATGACCGGGACAATGGCGAGCCCGTCCAGACCGTCCGTCAGGTTCACCGCATTGCCCGCCGCGACGATGACGAAGGCACCGAACAGGACGAAGAACCAGCCGAGATCCAGCAGCAGGTCCTTGAAGAAGGGGAAGGCCAGCGAGGAGGACAGGCCGGCGCGGCCCACATGGATGATGGCGATGACCGCCAGCCCCGCGATCAGGAATTCGATGGCGAGGCGTGCCTTGCCGGAAAAGCCCTGGTGGGTCTGCTTGGTGACCTTCAGATAATCATCATAGAAGCCGATCAGGCCGAAGCTCAGGGTCACGCCCAGGACGATCCAGACATAGGGATTGAACAGGTTCGACCACAGCAGCGCCGCCACCAGCAGCCCCGACAGGATCATGATGCCGCCCATGGTGGGCGTGCCCTTCTTCAGAAGGTGGCTTTGCGGACCATCCGACCGGATCGGCTGGCCCTTGCCCTGCCGCACCCGCAGCATGGAAATCATGCCGGGTCCGAACAGGAAGATCAGGCCGAGCGGCGCGTCACCTAGACGGCCATCTCTTCCACCGTGCGGAAGCGGTCGGCAAGGGCCTTGACCAGCGGCCCCATGCGGGAACCGTTCGAGCCCTTCACCATCAGCGTATCGCCGGGCCGGATCGCCGAGGCGAGGATGGTGGTCAGGCTCGTGGACGTGGGCGCATAGCCGCCGCGCCGCTCCGCTGGCAAGGCATACCAAAGTTCGCGCATCAGCGGCCCGCAGCAGAAGACGAGGTCGATGCCGCCAGCGCGGACCGGCTCGGCAAGCTCCCGGTGATGGGTGGCGGCCGCCTCTCCCAGCTCCAGCATGTCGCCGAGAACCGCGATGCGGCGGCCACGGGGGCCGACCGGGGTGCGGGAGAGAACGTCCAGCGCGGCCCGCATGGAAGCGGGGTTGGCGTTGTAGCTCTCGTCCAGCAGCGTCGCGGCGCCTCCGGGCAGCGCGAGGGGGACCGGGACGCCCCGGCCCGGCGGCGGCGTCAGCCGCGCCAGAGCGAGGCCTGCCAGCGCAAGGTCCGCCCCCAGAAGCTCGGCAGCACCTAGCACCGCCAGAACATTCTGCACCACATGCCGCCCGGGCATGCCGATCTTCAGCGTCACCTGCGTCCCGAGCACATCGGCCACCAGCGTGGAGCAGTGCGCCTTGAGCGAGACGTCCTCGAGCCGCACGTCGGCGCTTTCGTCCGCCCCGAAGCTCACCACCTGCGCCCCCTGCGCCTCGGCTGCGGCGGCAAGCCGGGCGAAGTGCGGGTTGTCCTGGTTCAGCACCGCGCTGCCGCCCGGCTCCAGCCCGGAGAAGATCTCCGCCTTGGCGTCGGCGATGGCCTCGATGCCTGAGAACTGGGCGATATGGACGGGTTCAACTGTGGTTACGATGGCCACATGCGGACGCACCATGGCCACAAGCGGGGTGATCTCACCCGCATGGTTCATCCCGATCTCGAAAACACCGTAGCGCGCCTCGCGCGGCAGGCGGGCCAGCGAGAGCGG
>NCCY01000265.1 GCA_002279855.1 Rhizobiales bacterium 12-68-15 | reverse complement strand
GGCAGGAAGTCCCGCTCCGGATCTTCCGCATACAGCCGCACCTCGAAGGCATGGCCGATGAGGGGAATGTCGTCCTGCGCCAGCGGCAGGGTCTCGCCGCGCGCCACCCGGATCTGCCACTCCACCAGATCCTGCCCGGTGATGGCCTCGGTGACGGGATGCTCCACCTGCAGGCGGGTGTTCATCTCCATGAAGAAGAAGCCGTCGCCCTCGGCGATGAACTCCACCGTTCCCGCGCCCACATATCCCACCGCGCGCGCAGCCTCCACCGCCGCCCGGCCCATGCGGGCGCGGCGCTCGGGGGTCATGCCGGGGGCGGGCGCCTCCTCCACCACCTTCTGGTGGCGGCGCTGGATGGAGCAGTCGCGCTCGTGCAGATAGACGCAATTGCCATGGGTGTCGGCGAAGACCTGCACCTCGATATGGCGGGGCTGGGTGAGATATTTCTCCACCAGCACGCGGTCATCGCCGAAGGCGTTGCGGGCCTCGCGCTGGGCGGAGGCGAGGGCGTCGGCAAACTCGCTTGCCGCGCGCACCACCTTCATGCCCTTGCCGCCGCCGCCGGCCGATGCCTTGATGAGCACGGGATAGCCGATGCGCTCCGCCTCGCGGGCGAGCAGGTCCGGGTCCTGATCCTCGCCGTGATAGCCCGGCACCAGCGGCACGCCGGCCTTGTCCATCAGGGCCTTGGCCGCGCTCTTGGAGCCCATGGCGCGGATGGCGGAAGCGGGTGGCCCCACAAACACGATGCCCGCCTTGGCGCAGGCGTCGGCAAATGCCGCATTCTCCGACAGGAAGCCGTAGCCGGGATGGATGGCATCGGCCCCGGCGCGCACCGCGGTCTCGATCAGTGTGTCGATGCGCAGATAGCTGTCGCGCGCAGGCGCTGCGCCCACCGGATAGGCTTCGTCCGCCATCTGCACATGCAGCGCGTCGGCATCCGCCTCCGAATAGACCGCGATGGTCCGCAGCCCCATGGCGCGGGCGGTCCGGATGATCCGGACCGCGATCTCGCCGCGATTGGCAATCAGCAGGGAGCGGATGGGCCGGGTCATGACTGCCCCCATTCGGGTTTGCGTTTTTCGAGGAAGGCGGAAAGCCCCTCCCGGCCGTCGGCGCTCGCGCGCTGGGCCGCGATGCGGCGGGCGGTGTCGGCAATGACCTCGCCGGACAGCGGGTGGTCCACAGCGGCGACCAGATCCTTGGTGGCGGCGAGCGCTGCGGGACTGCCGGCGGCAAGCGCCTTCAGGTGGCGGGCGATGGCGCCATCCAGTTCCTCCGCCGGCACCACCTCGTGCACGAGACCAAGCGCGCACGCGGTCTCGGCGGAAAAGCGCTCGGCGGTGAGGAAATAGCGCCGCGCCTGCCGCACGCCCATGGCGCGCACCAGATAGGGGCTGATGACCGCCGGGATCAGGCCGATCCGCACCTCGGTCACCGCGAACAGCGCCTCCGGCACCGTCACCGCGATGTCGGAGCAGGCGATGAGGCCGATGGCGCCGGCAAAGGCCGATCCGTGCACGCGCGCCAGCGTCGGCTTGGGGCAGGTATCGATCACCTGCATGAGGGCGCCGAGCCGTTCGGCATCGGCGCGGTTTTCCGCCTCCGAATAGGCCGCCATGCGGCGCATCCAGTTGAGATCGGCGCCGGCGCAGAAGGACGCGCCATTGGCCCGCAGCAGGATGGCGCGCACCTGCGGATCGCGCCCGGCCTCCCGGTAGGCGGCCGTCAGGTCCGCGATCAGCGCATCGTCGAAAGCGTTGTGCAGCTCGGGACGGTTCAGGGTGAGGACCGCGACGCGCTCCTCATGGGAGACGAGGAGGCTCACATCCGGAACACGCCGAAGCGTGTCTCCCTGGCGGGAGCATTGAGGGAGGCGGACAAAGCGAGCGCGAGCACCATCCGGGTGTCCACCGGATCAATCACGCCATCGTCCCACAGCCGGGCGGAGGAATAATAGGGATGGCCCTGCCGGTCATATTGCGCCTGGATGGGCGCCTTGAAGGCGACTTCGTCGGCCTCGGGCCAGGTACCGCCCTTGCCCTCGATGCCGTCGCGCTTCACCTGCGCCAGCACGTTGGCGGCCTGCTCGCCGCCCATCACCGAAATGCGGGCATTGGGCCACATCCAGAGGAAGCGAGGGTCGAAGGCGCGCCCGCACATGCCGTAATTGCCGGCGCCGAAGGAATTTCCGATGACCACGGTGAATTTCGGCACGCTGGCGCAGGACACCGCATTGACCAGCTTCGCCCCGTCCTTCGCGATGCCGCCGGATTCGTACTTCCGCCCCACCATGAAGCCGGTGATGTTCTGGAGGAACACCAGCGGGATTCCGCGCTGGCAGCACAGTTCCACGAAATGCGCGCCCTTCAGCGCGCTCTCGGAGAACAGGATGCCATTGTTGGCGATGATGCCCACCGGATAGCCGAAGATGCGCGCGAAGCCGGTGACGAGGGTGGTGCCATAGAGCGGCTTGAACTCGTCGAACTCCGAGCCGTCCACGATGCGCGCGATGATCTGGCGCACGTCGAACGGCTTCTTCGGGTCCTGCGAGACGATGCCGTAAATGTCCTCCGGGTCGTAGAGCGGCGCGCGCGGCGGCGCGAGGTCCAGCCCGTGGCTCTTGGAGGTGTTGAGGTTGGCGACGATGGTGCGGGCGATGCCGAGGGCGTGGGAATCGGTCTCCGCCATATGGTCGGCCACGCCGGACACGCGGGTATGCACGTCCGCGCCGCCGAGATCCTCGGCGCTCACCACCTCGCCGGTGGCCGCCTTCACCAGCGGCGGGCCGCCGAGGAAGATGGTGGCCTGGTTCTTCACCATGATGGATTCGTCGGCCATGGCCGGTACATAGGCCCCGCCCGCCGTGCAGCTTCCCATCACCACGGCGATCTGCGCGATGCCGGCGGCGGACATGTTGGCCTGGTTGAAGAAGATGCGGCCGAAATGCTCGCGGTCGGGGAACACCTCGTCCTGGTTCGGCAGGTTGGCGCCGCCGGAATCCACCAGATAGAGGCAGGGCAGGTGGTTTTCCCGCGCGATGGCCTGCGCCCGCAGATGCTTCTTCACGGTGATCGGAAAATAGGTGCCGCCTTTCACCGTCGCGTCATTGGCGACGATCATGCATTCGCGGCCGGAGACGCGGCCGATGCCGGTGATGAGGCCGGCGGCGGGCACGTCGTCGTCATACATGCCGAAGGCGGCAAGCTGGGAGAGTTCGAGAAACGGCGAGCCGGTATCGAGCAGGGTGCGGATGCGGTCGCGGGGCAGCAGCTTGCCGCGCTTCAGGTGCCGCTCGCGTGCCACCGCGCCACCGCCCTCGGCGATGCGCTCCACGTGCCCGCGCAGGTCCGCCACGCTCGCGGTGAGCGCGTCGCGATTGCGGGCGAACGCGTCCGAGCGGCGGTCCACCGTATCCTCGATGATGGCCATCAGCGCCTCACCCCATGTTGTGTGGAAGACCGGGCGTTCGCGGCCGGATCGGCCGCACCGGAATCAAAACGCTTCGTCCTCCCGGATGCCGATCAAGGCCGGCTTGGAAACGACCGTACGTTTTTTTAAATCCCGTGCAAGTGAAATTCCGCACCGGCGGCCCGTGTCAGCCCCGGGCCCGGCGGCGCGGCGCCGGCGCGGCCGGCAGCGCGACGTCCTTCGCGGGGGACACCGCCACGCCGTCGATGACGAGGCCGGTATAGATCGCCACCAGCTCGTCCTGGGAGAGGCGCCCGTCCGGTCGGTACCACATGCAGATGCCGGTCAGCATGGAGATGATGGCGTAGGTGGAGACCTTGGGCTCGGGAACATTGAACAGGCCGCTGGCCGCTCCCTCGCGCAGGGCGCCTTCCAGCAGGCCCTCATAGCGCCGGCGCATCTCCACCACGGTGGCGCGGTGCGGCTCTTCCAGCGAGCGGATTTCCATGTTGGCGATGAACACATGGGCGCTGCGCGTCATGTGGTAGCGCAGGTGGAAGTCCACGAACGCCCGCAGGCGCGCCAGCGGCCCTTCCACCGGCGCCATGGCTTCTCCGGCGCGGCCGATCAGGTCTTCCATGTGGTCGCGCACGATGTCGAACAGCAAGCTCTGCTTGTTGTCGAAATACTTGTAGAGCGAGCCGGACTGGAGCCCCACCTCGCCCGCAAGCTGGCGCAGGCTTGCCGGTAGATGAGCTGGACGCCCGCCTCCCGGATGGCCTTCGCCGTGCGTGCGCCGTTGGAACCGATTGTGCGCGCCATCTTCCCGGATCCGAATGGCAGCTTCCGTATTTCAGGAAAAACCGCCGCGATTATTGGTCTTCTATGGCCCGCAGGGCGGGACTGGAAAGAGAATCCGCCATGCCGACATTGGGTATACACTGGGCATAGCCCGCCGGTCAGGCAAGCCACCCTAGACCAAAAAGGGCCTTGACCGGGAGAAAAAAAGAACGTTCGATTGTTTCCTATAAGCCCGGCAACCAGGATCGGGCGTCAAGCTTCCCATGAGGAAGCACAAAGCGGGAGGACGCCAACCAGCCTCCCGGTCAGGGGAGGTCCGGCTTGGGCGACACGCTTCTCGACGTGCGCGATATCTCGTTGCGTTTCGGCGGCCTCCGGGCGCTGAGCGACGTCGGCTTCACGGTCGACAAGGGCGAGCTGTTCTCGATCATCGGCCCGAACGGCGCCGGCAAGACCTCGCTGCTCAACTGCATTTCCGGACGCTATTCCCCGCAGGAAGGCGCGATCCGGTTCGAGGGCCGCGACATCACCCGGCTGAAGCCCAACCGGCGGGCCGCCGCCGGCATCGGCCGCACCTTCCAGAACCTCGCCCTGTTCAGCCACATGAGCGTGCTGGACAACATCATGGTAGGCCGCCACCACCTCTTGAAGAACAACCTGTTCACCGGCGCGCTTTACTGGATCGGCGGCGCGCAGAAGGAAGAGCTGGAGCATCGCCGCAAGGTGGAGGATGTCATCGACTTCCTCGACATCCAGCATGTGCGCAAGGCCACCGCCGGCACCCTCTCCTACGGCCTGCGCAAGCGGGTGGAACTCGCCCGCGCCGTGGCGCTGGAGCCCAAGCTCATCCTGCTCGACGAGCCCATGGCCGGCATGAACCTCGAAGAGAAGGAGGACATGGCCCGCTACATCGTGGATCTCAACGAGGAGTGGGGCATGACCATCATCATGATCGAGCACGACATGGGCGTCGTCATGGACATCTCCCACCGCGTCATGGTGCTCGATTTCGGCCGCAAGATCGCCGAGGGACTGCCGGAGACCATCCTCGCCAATCCGCATGTGAAGAAGGCCTATCTCGGCGAGGAAGACGAGGCGCTGGTGGACCCGGACGCCGCCCCGCAAGCCCTTACCGCGTGAGGACCGGACCCATGAACGCGGCCCCCCTGCCCGACCTTTCCGTTCACGACACCCTGCCCAAGCTGCTGGAGCTGAACGCCCGCAACCATCCCGAGGAGGTCTGGCTGCGCGAGAAGGATCTCGGCATCTGGAATTCCTTCACCTGGCGCCATGTGGCCGAGCGCGTGCGCCGCATGGCGCTCGGGTTGGAGATGCTGGGCGTGAAGCGCGGCGACGTGGTGGCGCTGATCGGCGACAACCGCCCGGAATGGCTGATGGGCGAGATCGCCGCCCACGCCGCCGGCGCCATGAGCCTCGGCATCTACCGGGACGCCCTCGCCGACGAGGTCGCCTATCTCGTCACCTATGCCGAGGTGGCGGTGCTGTTCGCCGAGGACGAGGAGCAGGTGGACAAGCTGCTCCAGCTTGAGGACCGCATCCCCACCGTCCGCCACATCGTCTATGCCGACCCCCGCGGGCTGCGCAAATATGAGGATCCGCGCCTGATCTCGCTGGCCGCGCTGGAAGAGAAGGGCGCCGCCCGCTGCGGCGCGGACCCGGCGCGCTATGGCGAGATGGTGGCCGCCGGCAAGGGCGCGGATGTCGCCATCCTGTGCACCACGTCCGGCACCACGTCGCACCCCAAGCTCGCCATGCTCACCTCCGGCGCGCTGCTGAACCATTGCGCGGCCTATCTCGCGGTCGATCCGCGCGGGCCGGACGACGAATATGTC
>NCCY01000264.1:4372-7509 GCA_002279855.1 Rhizobiales bacterium 12-68-15 | reverse complement strand
GGAGAGAAGATTTAGGCTCGTCTGTGGATGAAGGCGCACCGGCATCGCCGGCGCCTTGGGGGGCGTCATGGAAGAGCTTGCCAATTCTTCGTATCTGGATTTCACCAGCTACGGGACGGTTGCCACCGGCACATCCCTCCTGACCGCATTCGATGTCACCACCACCCACACGGCCGACCCGAGCGCCACGGTGCAGGTGGCGCTGGTGATCGAGCGCGCCACCGACCCCGACATCCTGCTGAATTCGGAGTGGGCCGTCCGCCAGGCCACGCTGGCGGACATGGAGGGGGACGGCACGCTCTGGCAGGCCTTCGGCGCCAGCGCCTCGGACTTCGCCACCGTCTTCGATTACCTGACCCTCAACGGCTACGCCATCGTCGGCGATCCGCAGGGATCTGACGGCTATGTCACCTCCGCCGAATCCCGCACCCTCTGGGTGGATCTCACGGCCGCCCAGTTCGCGACCCTGTTCGGAACCCCGCTCATGTATGCGGAATCCGACACTTACGGCGACTTTCACTACTGGGACGGCAACCTCTCCTTGCCCACCGAAATCTCCGGTGTGGTCGCCGCCCTGTGGCCGGACCTCGGGCAGGATGCGGCGACCAGCGATCTCGTCACCACGCCGGCCCCGCTGCCCGAGAACGCGCAGAGCCTGGGCAACGCCGCCTCCGATCCGGCCGAACTGTATCCGGACGACATCGCCGCGCTTTACAACTTCCCACTCGACGGCGCGGCCTATGCCACCGGCACCATCGCCCTGAACGAGATCGGCATCGGCGCGGCGCTGTCCTCCAGCGCCACCGGCACGTTCCAGGAATTGCTGGACGCCTACCGCGCCCGCATGGGGGTCACCAGTTCCGGCAGCTATTATGTGCAGGCCGAGGCCAATGCGAGCTACTTCGCCGATGGCGGCGGCGAGCGGTCGCTGGACGTGGGCGTCGTCACGGCCGTCGTGCCGAACAGCACGCTGGGCCTTTATGTTGGCTCCGGCGAGACGGTCTATACCGCCTATCAGTCCGCCATCTGGGACACGGTGAACAATCCGGGCGTGCTCACCTCCTCCTGGAGCGACGGCATGAGCATGAACCCGGCCTCGCCCTTCTACACCGCCTATCGCGAACTGTTCGTGGATGCCGCCCTGCGCGGCATGGCGGTGTTCACGGATTCCTTCGACGGCGGCTCCGGCAACGAGACCGCCAACGGCATCGCCAACATGTTCGTGGGCAATATGAGCCCCTACGCCATGGTGGTGGGCGGCACCTCGCTTTCCAGCAATGCCGCCGCCGCCAGCGACGAGACGCTGGTCACCACCGTGCAACTGGCGGCGGAGGGCGACCTTGCCACCCTGTGGTCGCTGGTGCGTGGCGGCATGCGCCAGTGGGGCGCCACCGCCAATGCCCAGACCACGCTGATCGAGACGGTGTGGAACCAGTATTACCTGACCGTGGAGAGCGACGGCACCCAGCGCCTGACGCTGGGCTATTTCAGCAATTACGCCACCACCGGCGGCGTGGACACCACGCAGGCGACCCCTTCCTACCAGACCGATTTCGGCCTCACCCCCGTCTCCGCCAATCCGGGCGGGGGCACCGGGCGCGGCGTGCCGGACGTGTCGGCGCTGTCGCAGGGCAATGCCTATTACCTCACGCCCGACGACACCATGGAAGGCGCGGTCACCAGCGGCGGCACCAGCGCCGCGACGCCGTTCTGGGCGAGCCTTGCCACGCAGATCAACTTCATCTTCGAGGATCAGGGCCTGCCGGATCTCGGCTACAGCAACGACCTCTATTACATCGCCGCCTCCATCGCCCCCGCCGCCTTCAACGACATCACGATCGGCAACAACGTCTCCTCCTATGTCCTCGGCGGCGATGTGGCGGACGGATCGCAGACCATCACGCCCACCGGCATCGGCTATCTCGCGGGCGCGGGCTACGACCTCATCACCGGCCTCGGCACGCCCAACGGCACGCTGCTCGCCCGCGCGCTCAGCAACATCGCCCACAGCCAGATGTATTTCGACCTCGTGCCGGTGCTGGACCAGACGGGCAGCGACTGGACCACGGGGGCCTATGAGAGCCTGCTGTTCCAGTCCTCCGTGGCCTCGGGAGAGACGTGGAGCCTCTCCATCGGCGGGGCGAGCACCAGCTTCACCGGCGCCACCGGCCAGAGCTATGCCTGGACCGCCGCACTGGCGCAGCAGAGCCTGCAGGCGGATTTTTCCGCCGAACTGGTCACCCTGTTCGACGGTTTCGGGCAGGGCGGGCTCTACCAGACCAGCGTCGCCGCCGGCTCCAGCCTCGCCATTTCCGTCGCCGGCAGCGCGGCGAGCGCCTATCAGGCCGCGCTGACCTCCGATTACGGCTTCACCCATTTTCTCGCCGATGACGGCGCCGTCTCCGTGGCGCGGGCGGTGGCCTATGCCACCACCGCCGGCGGGGCGGATGATCAGGACGTGGTGGTGCGGCTGCGCCAGAACGGCATCAACGACATCTCGGTGATGTTCTACGAGGTGGACGATTTCGGCGGCACCATCGCCGGCATCGCCCCCGGACAGGCGGGCTATGACGCCGCCGCCGCCGCCCGTGCCTATCTCACGCAGGACGGGCTCTCCGCCATCAACGGGGCGGGCTATGGCGCCTACAGCCAGACCGAGATCACCGGGGTGGATGCGGGCGACTACATCGCCATGAAGCTCACCAGCAACGGGCAGGTGTTCTGGGCCTTCGCCTCCGCCAACGAGAGCGTGAACGGCGCGCATGTCGCCCATCTGTGGAGCTACGGGCTCAACACCTGGGGCTGGGAAGACCTCTATGGTGGCGGTGACCGCGACTATAACGACCTGATCGTGCAACTGGACTTCACCAGCACGGCGGGCGCCGGACTGCTGGTCTGAGCCGGGCTATCGCCCGCTTTACATCCGCAAATCAGACGCGCCGCGCCGTGTGGCCCTTGACGGGGCCCTGTGGACGGCTAGGCTCGCCGGTGAGTGGCTCCGAACCGAACCGTCATGCCCCGTGAGGGCTGACTCTCTGCCGTGAAATCCGCAGGGCGTGCCCGGTCGCCTGCCGCTCCTTCCCCACGAACGCATTGCGTCCGGACACGGGCGGCCCCGTGCCGCTGCGCGCCCGGTC
>NCCY01000264.1:0-4328 GCA_002279855.1 Rhizobiales bacterium 12-68-15 | reverse complement strand
GTCATCGCGCTGGATTCCGGCGCGCCGGAAGACCTGCCGGCCTGGTGCCGCATGACGCGCAACGAACTGGTCCGCCACGATCCCGCCACCCACAGCTTCTGGATCCGCTCGCGCAGGGAGTGGACCTGACCTTTTGCCGTAACCCAGATCAAACCACAGGGAGCCCAAAGATGCCCGGTAAATTCGTCGTCTCCATCAGTTGCGCCAAGAACGACACCGACAAGGCCACGGTGGGCTTCGTCATCGCCAATGCGGCCGTCGCCTCCGACAAGGAGACCGTGGTGTTCCTGTCCATCGAGGGCACCCGCCTGTCGCAGAAGGGCTATGCGGACGACATCCACGAGGAGGGCTTCGCGCCGCTCAAGGATCTCATGACCAATTTCGCGGCGGCCGGCGGCACCATCTATGTCTGCTCGCCCTGCTTCAAGAAGCGCAGCCTCGACGAGGACAATCTGGTGGACGGCGCGAAGATCGTCGGCGGCGCCAAGCTGGTGGAATTCATGAGCGATGGCGTCTCCTCCATCAGCTACTGACCCCTGAAGAGGAGCCGCGCGATGATCCCCTGGCGCCTTCTGGCCGTCACCTTCCTTCTTGCCGCCGTCGCCTATGCGGGGCTGTCCTTCGCGCTGTTCCGCATGCCCGACACGGCGGAGGCCGCCATCGAGTGCGGCTTCCTGCCGGAGGAGTTCGTCTCCCACGGCACGCTCGCCTATGCGCGCACGGAGGCCTTCGCGGTCTCCTTCGTGCGCAAGGAGGAGTATTTCACCGCCGCGACGGTGGGGCTTGCGGCGGCCTTTGCCGCCTTCGCCTTCCGGGTCGGCCGCGCTGGCGGGGCGGCCTCGGCGGGCCTTGCCGCCGGGGGCGGGCTGCTGGCCATCTCGGCGCTGTGCATCAGTTGCATCGCGCCCGCTCTGTCGGTGGTGGGCCTCGGCCTTGCCGGCAGCTTTCTCGCGGGCGTGCCGAAATGGCTGCTGTTCCTCAATACGCTGCTGCTGACCGGCTGGGGCGCGCTGTTCCTCGCCCGCCGCGCGGCGGCCTGCCCCATGCCGGGGCGCCGCGCCCCGGCCGTACGCCCGCAGGTGCCCGCCTGATGAGTGCCCCGGACGGTTGGTCGCCCGGACGCAAAGCCCGCTGAAGACGGGACAAGCATCACCACAGACAAGGGGAGAAACGCTTATGAGGTCCGCCCTCGCTGCCGTCGCCCTGCTATGTGCCGGGCCGGCCCTCGCCGCTGATTATTCCACCCTCCTCACCCCGGCCAAGCCGGGCTGGCGGCTGGCCCATCCGATCGCCACCGACGTGATCGCGCCGCCGCCCTTCTCGCTGCCCGCCGAGCGGGGCGTGAAGCCGGCTTATGTGCCCGGCCTTCCCGGCCTGCCGCAGGGCCGCGCGGTCAGCGATGATTTCGGCCGCAAGCCGCTGAAATATGACGGCATCTTCATCCGCCAGAGCCGGGTGGAGAATGGCGAGGTGGTGATCCCGGCGGGCGGGCTCGCCTTCCTGGAGGACACCTGGGGCGGGGAGGTGGCGCTGCGCGGCGAGCAGGTGCCCGTGCTCGGCCGCCTGCCCACCTATATCGACTATGACATGACCATCGAGGTGAAGGAGAACGTCACCATTCCCGCCGGCGGGGCCGTGGTGGTGGGCGGGCAGGTCTATCATTACTATGCCAGCGTCGGGCACGGGAAGATGTTCAACCACTCGCTGCATGTGCGCACCATCGCCGGCACCGACTGGGAATGGGCCTTCGGCGCGCCGGAACTGACCGCCACCGAGACCGGATGGTGGGGCAAGAGCTTTGCCCAGCTCTACAATCAGGGGCAGGCGCGGGAGGTGTCGCCCCGCCAGCTCACCTTCGACTGGCTCTCCGGCGTGCGCATGGACCGGCTGCTCTACGCGGAGGAGACGGTGTTTTCCGGCCTCGCCGGGCCGGGCACCGAATGGAAGGTGGGCGCGCGCACGGTGCGGGTGGCGGCCGTGGACGCGGCCGCCGGCACGGTGACGCTGGATTTGCTGGAGGACGGCGCCGTCAAGGCGTCGAAGACCCTCGGGCCGGTGGACGCGGACCATCTGATTGAGGACACACAGGCCCGCAAGGCGCTGGTGTTCGAGGATGGCGACATGGTCGCCTTTCTCTCCCCCTGGCCGGCGGCGTTCGATGGCGGCAAGGCCAGCCTGAAGGTCTATGGCAAGGCGTTCAGCCTGTCCTACGGCACGCCCTATGCGCGCGATCCGCGCTTCACCGTCTATCCGGTGGGCTGCCCCACCGGGCACAATTTCGGCTTCATGCTGGTGAACCGCGAGGAAATCCGCCTGCGGCCGGGCACCACCTTCAATGGCCCGGAGGGCTATTTCAAGGTGGTGGTGGATGCGCTGGACGGCGGCGCCGTCACCTCCTGGCATGTGGAAGACGCGAAGGGCAACCGCTCCATCAATCTCGGCGGGCCGCAGGTGGCCAATGTGGACCTTGTGCTGGGGCAGGGGCGCGTGGCGGGGCAGGCGATCCTGAAGGATGTGGGCCGCGCGCTGCTCGCCCGCAGCTACGAGACCGCCGCACGGCTGGAAACCGCCTCGCTCCCCGCCGGGGAGAAGCCGGCTGCGGCCGTCCCCGCGCCGCTTCCTGCACCCGCGCCCGTTGCCGCCGCCGCGAGCGTGCCGGCGCGGGAGGCCGGATTCTCCCCCGGCCTCATCCTTGCGGTGGGCGTTGCCGCCGCCGGGGCCGGCGCGGTCGGCTTCGAGCTCGGCCGCCGCCGCAAGGCCTGAGACGCCAGCGTCCGGCGGCCCCGCGCTGCCGGACTTTCCCTGTTCCGAGGACCAGACCATGACCGATCCCGTCGCCGCCCATGATCTAGCGCCCGATGTCTCCTTCGACGGCGGCGACCTGGATTGCGGCAATGGCCTCCTGCTGCTGATCCGCAAGCATATCGACCCGCTGCCGCGCGGCGGGCTGCTGGAAATCCGCTCCACCGAGATCTCCGTGGACGAGGACCTGCCGGCCTGGTGCCGGCTGACCGGCAACGAGTTCATCTCCTGGACCAAGGTGAAGAAGCAGCGCTCCTTCCTGGTGGCGAAGGGCAAGCTCGCCGAGCGCAGCGCCCCGTCTCCCGCCCCGGCGAGGGTGCCGGCGCAGGCGGTGCCCGCCGCTGCCCGCCCGGCGCGCAGCCCGGTGACCCCGCCGCCCATTCCCCCGCTCGCGGTGATGGGCATCGGCTCCTGGCCCCGCCCGCGCTGGATGGTGGAGGCCATGCATGCCTATGTGGAAGGGCGCCTGTCCGAGGCCGCTTTTCAGGAGACCGCCGACGATGCGGTGCGCCTCGCGGTCGCCGCGCAGGAAAAGGCCGGCGCCGACGTGGTCACCGATGGCGAGCAGCGCCGCGACAGCTATGCCAGCTTCGTCGCCAGCCGGCTGGACAATTGCCAGCTGATCCCGCTCACCGACCTTCTGCCGCTGGTGGATCATCCCGAGGAGTTCGAGGCGGAATTGCGCGCGCTGGACATTCCGGCCGGCGACGTGCGCCATCCCGCGGTGTTCGGCCCGCTCGCCCGCTCCCGCCCGCTGGTGGCCCATGAGGTGGATTTCGTCCGCACGCTCACCGCCCGCCCGGTAAAGGTGGCGCTGCCCGGCCCCTATCTGCTCACCCGCACCATGTGGATGGAGTGCATCTCCGACCG
The DNA here is from genome assembly GCA_002279855.1 of Rhizobiales bacterium 12-68-15. Classification (GTDB taxonomy): domain Bacteria; phylum Pseudomonadota; class Alphaproteobacteria; order Rhizobiales; family Xanthobacteraceae; genus Aquabacter. Next base: position 656 of record NCCY01000264.1, on the reverse strand, counting down.
CGCCTATGCCAGCCGCGAGGAACTGGCGCAGGACATTGTCGGCGTGCTCAGCGCGGAACTGGCCGAACTGATGGATGCGGGCGCCGCCATGGTGCAGTTCGACGAGCCGGTGCTGTCCGAAGTGGTGTTCTCCGGCGCGAAGAACAAGCGTTCCTTCATGTGCGGCGCGCTCTCCGAATCCCTCGGGCCGGAGCACGAACTCGCGTTCGCGCGCGATCTGCTGAACGCGGTGCTCGACGGCGCGCCGCGCGCGCGCACCGGCCTGCATGTGTGCCGGGGCAACTGGACGCCGGACGAGAGCGTGGCGCTGGCCGGCAGCTATGCCCCGCTGGTGGACATGCTCGCGCAGGTGCGGGTGGGCGCCTATCTGCTGGAAATGTGCACGCCCCGCGCGGGCGAGATGGACATCCTCGCCGCCCTGCCGGAGGACGCGCGCATCGGGGTGGGGGTGGTCAACCAGAAAAGCCCCCATGTGGAGGGGGTGGACGAGGTGGAGGCGCGCATCCGCCACGCCATCGACCTGTTCGGCCGCGAGCGGGTGCTGCTGCATCCCGATTGCGGCTTCGCCACCTTCGCCGACAATCCCATCTGCTGCACCGGCACGGCGCAGGACAAGCTCGCCGCCATCGCGCGCGCGGTGGAACGCTTCCGCTAGA
>NCCY01000015.1 GCA_002279855.1 Rhizobiales bacterium 12-68-15 | reverse complement strand
TTCATCTATGTGGCCGGCATGGTGTTTTTTGCGGTTCGGCCCGGGCTTCTGGCGGACTCGCCCTTTACCGCGCTGGTCCATGGCGCGGCGCTCGGCTTCGTGGCCTATGCCACCTATGACCTCACCAATCAGGCGACGCTGAAGACATGGTCCACCACCGTCACGCTGGTGGACCTCGCGTGGGGCACTTTCGTCACGGCCGTCGCCTCCGGCATCGGCTGCTTCCTGACCATGCGCATCGGCCGGATGCTTGACGGCTGAGCATGCAGGGCTGGGAAGGGAGGCGCAGGGACAGGTCCCTGCGCCGTGACTCAGACCGGCGCGAGCCGGTAATGGCTGACACCCCATTCGGAGCCGCCGGCATGGCCGAACAGGCCTGAGGTGGCGAGGAAGAACAGCCGCCAGCGGCGGTTCCAGATGCCGGCGTCCGCGCCGTAGACATCCTGGAGGATGGTGGCGATGGCCTCCCGGTTCCGGTCATAGTTCGCCAGCCACTGGTCGGCGGTGCGGGCATAATGGGTGCCGCTCCAGTGCCAGTCCTGTTCGACCGAGAACATGTCCGGGAATTGCCGCATCAGGCCATGGCTCGGCATGATGCCGCCGGTGAAGAAATGCTGCGCGATCCAGTCCGCCTCGCTGGTGTGATCGAAGCGGTAGGGCGCGCTGCGATGGCTGAAGATGTGAACGAACAGGCGCCCTTCCGGCTTCAGCCATGTGCGGACGCGTGACAGGAGCGCGCGCCAGTTGGCCATGTGCTCGAACATCTCCACGGACACCACCCGGTCGAACCGCGCATCGGGTGCGAACACGTTCATGTCCGCGGTGATGACGCGCACGTTTCCAAGCCGTCGTGCCCGGGCCTCGGCCTCGATATGCGCCCGCTGGGGTGCGGAATTGGACACCGCGGTGATGCGGGCGGCCGGAAACCGCTCGGCCATGTAGAGGGTGAGGGATCCCCAGCCGCAGCCGAGTTCAAGGATCTCCTGACCGTCGGCAAGGCCCGCATGGACGACGGTCTCTTCGAGGGCGATCTCCTCCGCCTCGGCGAGACTTTCTGTGCCGGCGGGGTAGAGGCAGGACGAATATTTGCGGCGCGGCCCCAGGATCAGTTCGAAGAAGCGGGGCGGCAATTCATAATGCTGGGCATTCGCCGCATCGGCGTGGACGGCGACGGGAAAGGCATCCATGCCGCGCGCGAAGGCGCTCTCGGTGCCCTCGGGCTGCGCCTCCAGTTCGCGCCGCGTGCGCGCCACCAGAATGCCGATGCCGGCCCGCGTCACCAGATCGGGCAGGGGCGCCCGCTCCACCATCCGGTTCGCCATGGCGATGAAACCCATCGGTGCCTCCTTGTGCTGTCCTTGCTGCATACGCGGCAGGAGGCCCGATGGATCGCGGGGAGAGGGAGCGCGCGGCCCGGTGGCGGGCCGCGCCGCCGTCAGGCCGCGCCGTGCGCCTCCACGGTGAGAGCGTAGAGCGAGTGCGAACTGGTCATGTAGAGCCGGTTGCGCTTCGGGCCGCCAAAGGCGAGGTTCGCGCAGCGCTCGGGCAGGCGGATGAAGCCGATGGGCTTCGCCTGCGGGTTCAGCACCAGAACGCCATCCAGATCCTCCGGCTTGCCCTTGAGCGGGAAAACCTTGCGGGTTCCGACCTCCACCGGCTCCGGGGCCAGCGCGCCGTTGCTGCCATAGCCCACCCACAGATTCCCGTCGCGATCGACCCGGAACCCGTCCAGCGCGCCCTGGTCGGCGGCGTCGTAGAATTTCGTCTTGTTGGCGAGCGTGCCGTCGGCGGCGACGTCGTAGCTCCAGATGCTGCGGTTGGGCGTGCCCTTCCATTCCACCACATAGAGCTTCTTCTCGTCCGGGGAGAAGGCGAGGCCGTTCGGATTGACGAGGTCGGTAATGACGGCGGTGATCTTGCCGGACGGATCGATGCGGTAGACGTTGGTGGTCTCCTGCTCCGGCTTGGCGCGGGAGCCTTCCCACTCGCCATTGATGCCGAACAGCGGATCGGTGAACCACACACTGTTGTCGGATTTCACCACCACGTCGTTCGGCGCGTTGAGCCGCTTGCCGTTATGGCTGTCCGCGAGCACCGTCAGGCTGCCGTCGGCCTCGGTGCGGGTGACGCGACGGGTGATCGAATGCTCGCAGGTCACGAGCCGGCCCTGCCGGTCGCATGCATTGCCGTTGGGGAAGTTGGCATTCGCCCGGAACACGCTGGTCTCGCCCGAGCGTTCGTCGAACTGCATGATGCGGTTGTTGGGAATGTCGCTGAACAGAAGATATCCGCCCGCCGGAAAATAGGCGGGGCCTTCCGCCCAGCGGAAGCCGGTCGCGACCTGTTCCAGCGTCGAGGAATAGATCCGGTACCTGGCGAAACTCGGATCGAGGATCAGGACCGAGGGGTCAGGATAGCGCTGGTTCGGGCTGAACGGGAAGCTCTGGGCCAGCGCGGTGCCGGGCAGCGCGGCTGCGGCGAGGGACGCCCCATAGCTGAGAAGGCTGCGACGCGAGATCATGGATTTCCACCCCTTGTGCCGGCGCTTCATGAGCGAGCGCCGTGGCCCAAGCGTTGGCACCGGGCGGAGGGGGCGTCAACAGCTAATGCATTAGCGCATGAGTCAAATGCGCAGGTTTCACACCCGCCGGGCGCCCCGCTTCAGCGAAGCCGGCAGCGCCCGTTGGCCGGTGACGTCAGAAGGATTGCCGTTCCGCCAGGACGCGGGCGATTGCGGCCCGCAGGGCCGGGAGGCCCTGGCCGGTTTCGCTGGAGGTGGGGAAGACCTCCGGAAAAGCGGCCGGCCGCTTGCGGATGCGCGCCTGCGTCTCCTCCATCCGCGCGGCGAAGTCGGTCGGCTTCACCTGGTCGGCCTTGGTGAGGACGACGGCATAGGACACCGCCGCCTTGTCCAGCAGGGTCATGATCTCTTCGTCCACGGGCTTGATGCCGTGGCGGCTGTCGATCAGCACGAACACCCGCGCGAGGTTGACCCGCCCGCGCAGATAGGCGCGGATGGTTTCCGTCCAGGCCTCGACCTTTTCCTTCGGCGCCTTGGCGAAGCCGTAGCCGGGCATGTCCACGAGGGTGAGCTGCGGTCCCATGCGGAAGAAGATCAGCTCCTGCGTCCGCCCGGGCGTGACCGAGGTGCGAGCCAGCGCCTTGCGGCCGGTCAGCGCATTGACGAGGCTCGACTTGCCCACATTCGAGCGCCCTGCCAGGGCGATCTCCACGCCGGTCATGGGCGGCAGGAACTCGATGGTGGGGGCCGCGGTGATGAAATTCCACTCCGCCGCAAACAGCAGGCGGCCGGCTTCGAGATGGGGATCTTCGGGGACAGCGTCGGTCATCCGGCGCTTATCGTCCGGCATTCGTTCCGGCGCAAGGGAAGACGCAGTTGCGCCCGCGGCTCACGCCGGCTCCGCATCCGACAGGCCGAGCGCCCGGCAGGTCTCCTCGCTTTCGCGGGCGAGCTGCTCGAACTGGTCGGCGCGGCCGTTGCTGGCGCGCCAGAAATAGCCCATGGCGCGCCGCGCCGGCCAGCCTTCCAGCCGCAGCAGCACCATGCTGTCGCCATCGCGCAGTTCGGAGAGGGCATACAGCTCCGGGAACAGCGAGACCCCCATGCCCATCAGCACCATCTGCCAGAGGGCGTCGAGGCTGGTGCCCTCGTAATCCTCCCGCATGTCCGCGCCGGAGGCGGCGGCAAGTTCGCGCGCGCTCTCGAACAGCTGGTGGCCCTTGCCGAGGGTGAGCAGCCGCTCGTCCTTGAGCGCCGACACCGGCAGGCGCGGTCCGCGGGTGGCAAAGGGGTGCTCCTTCGGCACGCCGAGGAAGATGGTCTCCCAGCACAGGCGGCGAAAGGTGAGGGAATGGCCGGACACCGGCGTCGGGCCGAGCGCGCAGTCGAGCCCGCCCTCCATCACCGCCCGCTCGATCACGGCGGGGCGTTCCTCCCGGATGTAGAGCCGGAGGTCCGGATACCGGGCATGCAGGGTGGGCAGCAGGGTCGGGAAGAAATAGGGGCCGAAGGTCGGCGCCACGCCGAGGCGGATCAGCCCGCCGAGATTGCGCGAACTCTGCGCGGCGGTGGCCACGATGTCGTCCAGCGCCAGCAGCACGCCGCGGGCGGTCGCGACCACCTGCGCGCCCACGGCGGTCGGCACGATACGCCCCGGCGTCCGGTCGAACAGGGGCGCGCCGAGCTGCTGTTCGAGATGGGCGATCTGCACGGACAGGGTGGGCTGGGAGACGTGGCAGCGCCGCGCCGCCGCGCCAAAATGCCCGGCTTCCGCGAGCGCGACCACATATTCCAGCTGGCGGTGCGAGGGTCGAAAGGCCATACGATAGTTTTAGACTATCACCGAAATTGAAACAATGCATTTGAGCTATGGGCCGGGTCGCGGCATCTTCGCTCCATTGAAAGGAGGTTGACTTGGACCAGTTCATGAAAGCTCTCACCACCCGGCACCGCCTCATCGAGGAGGAGATCACCGCGGAGGAGAAGCGGCCCGCGCCGGACCGGATGCGGGTTCTGGCCCTCAAGAAGCTCAAGCTCAGGATGCGGGAGCAGATCGAGATCCTGCACCGCGAGGGCCGCCGCGCGGTGACCATCGTACGCCGCCGCCGTGCCTCGCACCTGATGCTCAAGACGGCGCCCTGACGCCGACCTCACCCCCCTAACGAGGCCCGGGCCCCTCTGACGGACGCAGCCGCGCCGCCATGTCGGTCCTCTCATCTCAACACCATGCGCGCGGCGCCGGCCTCACCCGCCGGCCGCCGTCTTATGCGCATGTCCTGACGGGACGAGACAATGGACACGTTTCTCGTGGCGTTCGGTGGCTATATCTGGGCGTCCATGGGCCCCACGGCCGGCATGCAATATTTCACCGGCTACGCCATCGAGAAGGCCCTCTCGATCGACAATGTCTTCGTCATCTCGCTGATCTTCACCTATTTCGCCATCCCCCCCGCCTACCAGTATCGCGCGCTTGTGTGGGGCATCGTGGCGGTGCTGGTACTGCGCGGCATCATGATCGGCGTCGGTGCGGCGCTGGTGCAGGAATATGACTGGATCCTGCTGGTGTTCGGCGCCTTCCTCGTGCTGACCGGCGTGAAGATGATGTTCGCCAAGGACGAAAGCGCGGACATGTCCGAGAACGCCCTCATCCGGTTCCTGTCCCGGCGCATGCGGGTGACCAACAGCCTGCATGGCGAGAAGTTCTTCGTGCGCCAGCCCCATCCCGCCACCGGCCGGATGGTGCTGTGGGCGACGCCGCTCTTCCTCGCCCTGGTGGTCATCAACGTGGCCGACCTGATCTTCGCGGTGGACTCGGTGCCGGCGATCTTCGCGATCACCACCGACACCTACATCGTGTTCACGGCGAACATCATGGCCATCCTCGGCCTGCGGGCGCTCTACTTCGCCCTCGCCGCGATGGTGCACAGGTTCGCCTACCTGAAGTACGCGCTGGCCGGCGTCCTCGTGTTCATCGGCGGCAAGATCTTCTGGAACTACGTCTACGGGAAGGTGGACCCCGCCATCTCCCTCGCCGTCACCCTCGCCATGATCGGCGCGGGCATTGCCTACTCGCTCTGGAAAACCAAGCGGGCAGTGCCCCACACCCTCTGACCCTCAACGGCCACCTTCGGGTGGCCGTTTTCTTATTGAGACTGCCATGTTCCTCGCGGGCCTGCTCTCGCCTCCTGTCCTGTGTTTCGGGCTCGGTGCCCTGTCCGTGGCGCTGCGCAGCAACCTGCGACTGCCGGCGCCGGTGTTCGAGGCGGTGTCCATCTATCTGCTGCTCGCCATCGGCCTGAAGGGCGGGGCGGAACTGTCGGACACGCACCTGGCCGACTTCGCCCTTCCGGCCTTCGCCGCGCTGGCGCTGGGCCTCGCCATTCCGGTCTGGAGCTTCTATGGCCTGAAACGGTTTGGCGGCTTCGGCACGGCCGATGCCGCCTCCCTGGCGGCCCATTACGGCTCGGTCTCGGCCGTGACCTTCATTGCGGTCATCGCCTTCCTGGATGCGCGCGGCATTGCCCATGAAGGGTTCATGACCACGCTGCTGGCGCTGATGGAGGCGCCCGCCATCATCGTCGCGCTGGTTCTGGCGCGGCGGGAGGGGGCGAAGGAGCCGCTCGGTCATGCGGTGCGCGAGGTGCTTGGCGGCAGGAGCATCCTGCTGCTGGTGGGCGGCCTGCTGATCGGCGCGGTCGCCGGCAAGGCCGGGCTTGCCCCGGTGCGGCCGTTCTTCGGCGACCTGTCCCTCGGCTTCCTGTGCCTGTTCCTGCTGGAACTCGGCATTGTCGCGGCACAGAAGGCGGATGATGCGATGCGGGCCGGGCCGCGCCTGCTTCTTTTCGCGCTGGGCGCGCCGCTGGTGCACGGCTTTCTCGGCGTGGGGCTCGGGCTTCTGGCGGGTCTGTCGGAAGGCGGAGCCATCATTCTCGGCACGCTGGCGGCGAGCGCGTCCTACATCGCCGCCCCCGCCGCAATCCGCATCGCGCTGCCGGAAGCCAATGCCGCCTATGCGCTCGGCGCGGCGCTGGCGCTCACCTTCCCCTTCAACCTCGTGATCGGCATTCCGCTTTATGCCGAGATGGCGCGCCTCATGGCGGGCTAGCCATCCGAGCCGAAGGGGCTAACCCAAAAGAAACGGCGCCGCAGAGGCCTGCGGCGCCGTTCGTGTCTTCCGGCCCGGATGGGGGGGGCTATTTCCCTGCGCCGGCCTTCTTGCGGAAGGCGCCGCGGATATTGTCCAGCAGCTCGATCTTGACGCCGTTGCGCCGCATGATCACCGCCTGCTGGAGCACCGAGAGGGTGTTGTTCCAGGCCCAGTAGATCACCAGTCCGGCCGCGAAATGGGCCAGCATGAAGGTGAAGATGATCGGCATCCAGTTGAAGATCATCTGCTGGGTCGGGTCGGGCGGCGTCGGGTTCAGCTTCATCTGCACCCACATGGTGAAGCCCATGATGATCGGCCACGCGCCCAGCATCAGATAGGCCCCGATCACCGGCACCGAGCCGGGATTCCACGGGATGAGGCCGAACAGGTTGAAGATGGTGGTCGGGTCGGGTGCCGACAGGTCGTGAATCCAGCCGAAGAAGGGCGCGTGCCGCATCTCGATGGTCACGAACAGCACCTTGTAGAGCGCGAAGAACACCGGGATCTGCACCAGGATGGGAAGGCAGCCCGCAACCGGGTTCACCTTCTCCTTCTTGTACAGCTCCATGGTCGCCTGTTGCTGCTTGGTGCGGTCATCCTTGAAGCGCTCGCGGATGGCCATCATTTCCGGCTGGAGGGCCTTCATCTTCGCCATGGAGGCGTAGGACTTGTTGGCCAGCGGGAAGAAGACCAGCTTCAGCAGAACCGTCACGATCAGGATGGCGACGCCGAAATTGCCGACGAGGTGATAGATCCAGTCGATGACGATGAAGAGCGGCTTGGTGATGAAATAGAACCAGCCCCAGTCGATCAGCAGGTCGAAGCGGTCGATGCCGTACTGCTTCTGATAGCCGTCCACCACGGCCACCACCTTGGCGCCGGCAAACAGCTGGCTGTCGGACGCAGCGGTGCCGCCGGGCGCCACGGTCTTGCCGCTGCCGAGATAGTCGGCCTGGAAGCTGCGGACATTGTTGGTGGTGGTGGAGGAGAAGCGCGCATCCACCTGGGACTTCTGGTCCGGGATGACGGTCGCGGCCCAGTATTTGTCGGTGATGCCGAGCCAGCCGCCGGTCGCCTTGAACAGGTGGGGCTGACCGTCTTCCAGCTTGGAATAGGTGGTTTCCTGAAGGCCGGAATCGCCGAGAACGCCGATCATGCCTTCATGGAGAATGTAGAAGCCCTCGGTCTTGGGCAGGCCCTGGCGGGTCACGAGGGCATAGGGGTAGAGCGTCACGGGCCCGGTGCCCTTGTTCTCCACCTCGTCCTTCACGGCGAACATATAGTTCTCGTCCACCGTGTAGGTCCGCTTGAACAGGAGGCCCTCGCCATTGTCGTAGGTGAGGACGAGCGGAGCCTTCGGCGTCAGGGCGCCGGTGGAAGCCGTCCAGACCGTGTCGGGACCGGGCACCTTCATGGTGGCGCCGGGGGCCGTGGTCCAGCCGAATTCCGCATAGAAGGGATGGGGCGAGCCGGCCGGGGCCAGCAGCACGATGTGCGGGCTCTGGGGGTCCACGGTCTCGTGATAGTCGAGCAGCGACAGGTCATCGACCCGGCCGCCCTTCAGCGCGATGGAGCCTTTGAGGCGCGGGGTGTCGATGGCGATGCGCGGCGTTGCGGCAAGAGCGGCCTCGCGGGTCATGGCGCGGCCCGCCGCGGTCGCGCCTGCCGGGGTGCCGGGAATGGCCGCACCGGCGGCGTCACCCGGCTGGGGCTGGGCGGGCGCCTGCTGCTGCGCCTGTTCGGCCTGCTGGATGATGCGCTGCTGCTCTGCGGCCTGGCGCTGCTTCTCGGCCATGGGAATGCCGTAGAAATATTGCCAGCCGATCAGGATCGCCAGCGACAGGCCGATGGCGATGAACATGTTCTTTTGGTCGGTCATTCCGGGCGGGCTCCGTCAGCGCGGGCGGATCTGGAAGGTTCCATTGTCTCAAATCCAGACGCAAATCCGCTTCACACTTGTGGTGGAATTGCTTTTTCAGCGGATTTCGTCCGGCCGCCACCATGCAGCCGCATCAGGGCGCGTTCGAGGTCGCGGACGAGATCGGGGTATGGCGCGCGCAGGGCATGGGGCCGCGCGACCATCACATAATCGTATCCCGGGCGCCCGGTGCCGGGCATGACCACGCGGGCAGCTTCACGCATGCGCCGTCGGATGCGGTTGCGCACCACGGCGTTGCCGACCTTCTTGGTCACGGTGAAGCCGAGCCGGACGTCATCGTCGTCACGGCGGTTGCGGCCCTGAAGCAGGAAGCTGGCGACACCGGCCCTTTCGGCCTTGGCTGCCGCCAGGAAATCACGACGCTTGCGGAGTTTGTCCACGTGGGCAGGCCCCGCAGCCGTCATGCCTCACGCCGACAGGCGCTTGCGACCATGCGCCCGACGGGCGGCAATGATCTTGCGGCCGTTCCTGGTCGCCATGCGCGCACGGAAGCCGTGCCGACGCTTGCGCACGAGCTTGCTCGGTTGATAAGTGCGCTTCACGGGTCTTTCTCCGGATTAGATGGCGGCCGCACCAGCCACCCCGGAACCTCGCCTGCGGCCGTGCCGCCTGCTGACCCTTTTTGCTGACGCGTTTCCCCGAAACGGGATCTGCCACAATAAAGGTCTGGTCCCGGGAGCCTGAGCCGCCCGAGTTCAGGGCCGGCTTATAGGGTCGCGCGGCCCGCGCGTCAACGCCAAACACCCGCCTGACGCACCTGTGGAGGGGCGCCGGGGGCTGTTGCTCAGCCCTGGACGGGCCGCGGGGCGCCGGCTTCGGCCTCGGAGGCCGGCTGCGTGGTGGCGGGGTGCGAGGAATCCCCTGCGTCCACCCCCTCCGGCTCCGGATCGTGCTGGGCCTCGACAATGGCCCCGTCCGGCCGATCGAACAGGCTGGGGTCGATGCCATCGGGGGTGAGATCGCTGGACGGCTCCGGCGTGTCGGTGAGCACATGGGCCAGCATGCCGCGGGCCACCTCCCGCTCGCCCATGATGATGAAGCCCGCCCCGTTGCTGCGCAGGTGGTCCACTTCGGCGTCCGAGTGGGCGCGGGCGATGATCTCGATCTCGGGATTGATGGCACGCGCCTTCTTCAGCACCGAGCCGGCCTCGAACCCGTCGGGGATGGCGAGGATCAGGCGGCGGGCCCCCTTCAGGTTCGCCGCTTCCAGCGCGTCCTGCGCGGCCGCATTTGCGTCGATCACCTCGATGCCCAGCTCTCGCAGCGCCTCCACCGCATCCTTGGCATCCTCGATGACCAGGATGGACACCCCTGCGGCATTGAGCCCCTCGCACACGATACGCCCGACCCGGCCATACCCCACGAGGACGGTATGCCCGCTCTTGTCGGTGGCGGGAAGCTGGACGGCCTTGGGCGGCGGCTCGGTCGGCCCCACCGGCACGACGCGCGCCGCCATGCGCTTGCCGTAGCGGTCGAGGGCGATGAAGAAGAACGGATTGGCCAGGATCGAGATGATGGCGGTGGCGAGAATCAGGTCGCGCCCTTCGGTCGGCAACAGGCCGAGATCAAGCCCGAGGGCCGCGAGGATAAATGAGAATTCGCCGATCTGGGCGAGACTGGCGGAAATGGTGAGAGCAGTCATCCGCTCATGGCCGAACATCCGCACCAAGCCGTAGGCCGCAATCGACTTGCCCACCAGCACGATGGTGACGGCGGCCAGAAGCGGGAGCGGATGCTGGATGATGATGTTCGGGTCCACCAGCATGCCGACGGACACGAAGAACAGAACCGCAAACGCATCGCGCAACGGCAGTGTTTCCTCGGCAGCCCTGTGGGAGAGCGGGGATTCGCTCAGCACCATGCCGGCAAAGAAGGCGCCAAGCGCGAAGGACACGCCGAACAGGACGGCCGAGCCATAGGCAACACCGAGCGCGATGGCGAGCACCGCAAGGCGGAACAGTTCCCGCGAGCCGGTATGGGCAACCCAGTGCATGGCCCAGGGAATGACCTTGCGCCCCACCACCAGCATCAGCACCACGAAGGCGGCGACCTTGCCCAGCGTGACAAGCAGCGTCGTCAGGAGGTCGGCCTCGCCCAGAAAGTGGGAGGCTGCCCCGCCGCCCGCCGCCGTCCCGCCCAGAGCCTCCGCCACGGCCGGCAGGAGCACCAGGGCGAGGACCATGGCGAGATCCTCGACAATCAGCCAGCCCACCGCGATGCGGCCCTTCTCGCTCTCGATCATCCGCCGCTCCTGCAGGGCGCGCAGCAGGACGACCGTGGAGGCTACAGACAGGGAAAGGCCGAAGACGATGCCTCCCCCCAGGGACCAGCCCATGGCCCAGGCCAGGGCCATGCCCAGCAGGGTTGCCACACCGATCTGCGCGATGGCGCCGGGAATGGCGATGGCGCGGACGGAGAGCAGGTCCTTCAGCGAGAAATGCAGGCCGACACCGAACATCAGCAGGATGACGCCGATCTCCGCCAGTTGAAGTGCGAGATCCTGATCCGCGACGAAGCCTGGCGTGAAAGGGCCGACCGCGACGCCAGCCAGAAGGTAGCCTACCAGCGGGGAAATGCGCATGCGCTGGGCCGCAGCTCCCAGGATGAAGGCCAGGACCAGAGCCCCCACGATGGTCGAAATCAGCGGCGTGTCATGCGGCACGAAAAATCCTCCGGACGGAAAAGGGAAAGGGGCAGCCGAGGTGTGCAGGTCAGTCAGCCGGAACGCCGACCGATCCCATCTCACTCCATAATGCCCGTAGTTTCAAACATATGGGGAGCCCTTTCACGCTATATCGGCTCCCCTTAGAGGGATGCCGACGCAACGTGAGCTGGACCTCACCCCATCTGCCAGAAGAATGGGACCGGAGCGTGAAGCCGGTGTCATCGGCCATAAAAAAAGCGCGGACCAAGCCGCGCTTTTTTCTCATGCAATATGCTGGCCGACCGGCCACTCCGGGCTTCAGAGCCAGGGGCGGGTGGTTTCCATGGTGGTCTCGAAGCGGGTGATGCTGGTTTCTTTTTCCAGCGTCAGGCCGATATCGTCGAGGCCTTCCATGAGGCAGCGCTTGCGGAAGGGGTCGATCTCGAACGCGATGGCGCCGCCGTCCGGCCCGCGGATTTCCTGGGCAGCCAGATCGACGGTGAGCGTCGCGTTGGCGCCGCGCTCGGCATCGTCGAAGAGTTTGTCCAGCTGATCCTGCGTCACCACGATGGGCAGGATGCCGTTCTTGAAGCAGTTATTATAGAAGATGTCGGCAAAGCCGGTGGAGATCACGCAGCGGATACCGAAATCGAGCAGCGCCCAGGGGGCATGTTCACGGGAGGAGCCGCAGCCGAAATTGTCGCCAGCCACCAGGATCTTGGTGTTGCGATAGGCCGGCTGGTTGAGGACGAAACCGGGATTTTCCGTGCCGTCCTCGTTATAGCGCATCTCGGAGAACAGGCCGGTGCCGAGGCCCGTGCGCTTGATGGTCTTCAGATACTGCTTGGGGATGATCATGTCGGTATCGACATTGACCAGCTTCAGCGGCGCCGCGACGCCTTCCAGAACAGTGAACTTTTCCATGTCCGTCTTCCTTCCGGGAGCTGCGCCCCCTTCTATGCGTATTCTGAGAGAATTCTGAGTTTCAGGCGTCCGCCTGCGCCTCGATCCGTTCCATGTCTTCGTCGGAGAGGCCGAAATGGTGGCCGATCTCATGCACCAGCACATGGGTCACCACGGACCCGAGGCTTTCCTCGTGCTCGGCCCAATAGTCCAGGATGGGCCGGCGATAGAGGAAGATCATGTTGGGCAGGCGGCCGGTTTCGGTGACGGCGGCGTCCTGGGCGAGGCCGATGCCGTGGAACAGTCCGAGAATATCGAACGGTGTATCCGCCTGCATCTCCTCCAGAACCTCCTCCGTCGGGAAATCCTCAACACGGATCACAACATCCGTCACCAGCCGCCGGAACGCCTCCGGCAGGCGTGCGAAGGCGTCGTCCGCGAGGGCCTCAAGCTCCTCCAGCGAGGGGGCGGTCAGGGCGCTCCAGTGGGTCAGGTCCGTCATCGCCTCATCCCTTCGCATCGCACAACGCGCAGCAAGGAACCATTAACCGTGTTGCGCGGTTGAATGGCCAGACAAGCCAGAAGGAGGCTGACCATGCTTCGCAAAATGGCACTTACGGCGGGTTTCGTGGCCATTCTCGGGATTGCCGCTTATTTCGCGCCCCAGGAAGCCCACGTGGCGAGCCTGCTGCCGCTGCTCGCGGTCTGACGCGGTCCGCCCCCGGCTGGGCCGGAGGCGGGAACGTCAGCGCTCAGCCGGCAAACGGCCACTGGCGCACATCGACGAAGTGGCCGGCCACCGCCGCCGCCGCCGCCATGGCGGGGGAGACGAGATGGGTGCGGCCCTTGAAGCCCTGGCGCCCTTCGAAGTTGCGGTTCGAGGTGGAAGCGCAGCGCTCCTCCGGCGAGAGCCGGTCGGGGTTCATGGCGAGGCACATGGAGCAGCCGGGCTCGCGCCAGTCGAAGCCGGCCTCGCGGAAGATCTTGTCCAGGCCTTCCGCCTCGGCCTGCGCCTTCACGAGGCCCGATCCCGGAACCACCATGGCGTTGACGTTGCCGTTGACCTTGTGACCCACCAGGACCTTCGCCGCCTGGCGCAGATCCTCGATGCGGCCGTTGGTGCAGGAGCCGATGAAGATCCGGTCCACCTTGATGTCGGTGATCTTCGTGCCGGCAGTCAGGCCCATATAGGCCAGCGCCCGCTTCTTGGCGCTGCGCTTGGTCTCGTCCGCGATAAGGTCGGGATCGGGAACCAGTCCTTCCACCGAGATCACGTCTTCCGGGCTGGTGCCCCAGGACACGATGGGCGGCAGGGCTGCGCCGTCGAGGCGGATTTCGCTGTCGAAGAACGCGCCGGGGTCCGACTGGAGCGTTTCCCAATAGCGCATGGCCGCATCCCAGTCGGCGCCCTTGGGGCTCTTGGGACGATCCTTGAAATAGGCGAACGCCTTTTCGTCGGGCGCCACGAGACCGGCGCGCGCGCCACCCTCGATGGACATGTTGCAGACCGTCATGCGGCCTTCCATGGAGAGCGAGCGGATCGCCTCGCCGGCATATTCGATCACATAGCCTGTGCCGCCGGCGGTGCCGATGGTGCCGATGATGGCGAGCACCACGTCCTTGGCGCCGACGCCGTCGGGCAGGGTGCCGTCCACGGTGACGCGCATGTTGCGCGCCTTCTTCTGGATCAGGGTCTGGGTGGCGAGCACATGCTCCACCTCGGACGTGCCGATGCCGTGCGCCAGGGCGCCGAACGCGCCGTGGGTGGAGGTGTGGCTGTCGCCGCAGACGATGGTGGTGCCGGGCAGGGTGAAGCCCTGCTCGGGGCCGACCACGTGGACGATGCCCTGGCGGCGGTCGAAGCCGTCATAATATTCGATGCCGAATTCCCGCACATTCTCGGCCAGAGCCGCGATCTGCGCGGCGCTTTCCGGATCGGGATTGGGCAGCGAGCGGTCGCTGGTGGGGACATTGTGGTCCACCACGGCGAGGGTCTTGTGCGGCGCGCGCACCTTGCGGCCGGTCATGCGCAGGCCCTCGAAGGCCTGCGGGCTCGTCACCTCGTGCACGAGGTGGCGGTCGATATAGAGCAGGCAGGTGCCGTCATCCTGCCGTTCGACGACGTGGTCGTCGAAAATCTTGTCATAGAGGGTGCGGGGAGCGCTGGCCGAATTCGTCATGATGTTCTTGTCCTGAGGATCGTCGCCCGCGCGCCATCTGGCGCCGGGACGTGCCGGGTTCGAAACGTGCGAAGGAGTTCAGCGAAGCGCGGCGAGCGCGGCAGTCGTGAATCGGCCGAAAAAGCGCCCCGGCAGGCGCACATGATCCGGCACCGCCGCAAATTCCATGGTGGTGCGCGCATGGTGCCCGGCGGCGCAGGACGCGGCCAGGACACGGCTCGAACCATGGGTACGGGTGCGGATCATGACAGGTTTTTAGCAGTTCCAGTCTCGCGCGACAATGCATCGCGCGCGCCTCATGTTCATCTTGCCATGTCTTCTCGCACCGTCTCCTGACCGAGCGCGGTGGCGCCGATAAGGCGCGAGCCTGCCAGCCAGACCACCAGCGCCACCCCCGCAGCAGCCGCCAGCGTCAGGAAGGCGGCGGGATAGCCGAGATGCGCGGCCACAAGTCCCGCAAGGCCGGGGCTGAGCGCCGCGCCCACGCCCTGAAGGGTCATCACCCCGCCGATGCCGGCATTGACGTGTCCGCTGCCGCGCAGGATGCGTGCGGCAAGCCCCGGTGTCGCCACGCCCAGAAGGCCCGCGCCGACACCGTCGAGGATCTGCACGGGCAGCAGGGCGTAGGGCGAGGGCCACAGGCCGGCGATGAGCCCCCGGATCGGCAGGGCGACGAGGGCGGCCACGAACACGATGCCATAGCCATGGGTGCGGGCATGCCGCGCGGCGAGCAGGGCCAGGGGGATCATGGTGAGCTGCGCCACCATGACGGTTGCGGCGGTATAGGCGCTGGGGTCCACCTCGCCCTGCGCGGCAATGGCCTGCCCCAGCAGCGGCAGCATGGCGGCATTGCCCAGATGGAACAGGAGAAGGGTGACGCCGAGGATCAGCAGCGGCACCGAGCGCAGCAGCACGCGGATGCCGGGAGGGGCATGGCCCTGCGCCGCGTCGCCCGGCTCCATGCCGCGTGCCACGTCATGGTCGATGTCGCCGGGACGCACGAAGGCAAGGGCGACGAGGGAGCCGGCCGCCATGACGGCCATGAGCCAGAACACGGCGGAAACGCCGAACATCCAGCCGAGCCAGCCCGCCAGCAGGGCCGCGCAGAAATTGCCCGCATGGTTGAAGGCTTCGTTCTGACCCAACTGGTGGGGCAGCCCGTTTTGGCCGACGAGGCCGAGTGTCAGCGCCGCCAGCGCCGGGCCGATGGCCGCGCCGGCAAGGCCGGTGATGACCTGCGAGGCCACGGTGACCGTGAGGGTCGGCATCGCGAGAAGGGCGAGGGAGGCGACGATCACCCCGATGGCACAGGCGGCGATGAGGGCGCGCTTCGCCCGCGTCGCGTCGGCCAGCGCGCCGAGCGGAGTAGCGGCCACCATTCCGGCAAGGCCGCCCACCGTCATGACGAGGCCGATCTCGTCCGCGGCCCAGCCTTGCCCCAGAAGGAAGATGCCGAGAAACGGCCCGAGGCCGTCCCTGACGTCTGCCAGAAAAAAGTTGAGGCCCCCGAGGGCTTTCACGGAAACGGACCGGGAGGTCCGGGGCGGGGTCAAGGCTTCGCTCACGCTCGTCATGGGCAGGCAACGGCCAGCGGCCAAGCTTGTTCCGAAGGCGTGGGCAAAAAAGCAAACGGCCTGCCGGGTGGCAGGCCGCTGCGTGTTGCTGATGGTGCGCGCCGCTCACTCGGCCGCGAGGCGAACCTGCGGCTGGGCCTCGCGGACGGAGGCGTCCACGTGGTTCTCGAAGCGGGCGAAGTTCTCCTGGAACATCGTCACCAGCCGGCGCGCGGTGGCGTCGAAGTCCGCCTTGTCCGCCCAGGTCTTGGACGGATAGAGGATGTGCGGCTCGACGCCGGGCAGGGAGGTGGGGACCGCGAAGCCGAAATAGGGATCGGTGCGGAACGCCACGTCCTTCAGCGAGCCATCGAGAGCAGCGGTGAGCAGGGTGCGCGTGACCTTGATGGGCATGCGACGGCCGACGCCGAACTTGCCGCCGGTCCAGCCGGTATTCACCAGCCAGCAATCCACGCCGTGCTCGGCGATCAGCTTGCGCAGCATGTTGCCGTAGACGCTGGGATGACGGGGCAGGAAGGGGGCACCGAAGCAGGTGGAGAAGGTGGCCTCGGGGTCCTTCACGCCCTTCTCGGTGCCCGCCACCTTGGCGGTGTAGCCCGAGAGGAAGTGATACATGGCCTGGTCGGGCGTCAGCTTGGCGATGGGCGGCATGACGCCGAACGCATCGGCCACCAGCATGATGATGTTCTTCGGCTGGCCCGCCTTGCCGCTTTCGCTGGCATTGGAAATGAAGTCCAGCGGATAGCAGGAGCGGGTGTTCTGGGTGAGGCGGCCGTCGTCGAAGTCCGGTACGTGGGTGACCGGGTCGATGATGACGTTCTCAAGGATCGTGCCGAAGCGGTTGGACGCCTGATAGATATCCGGCTCGGCCTCGGCCGAGAGGTGGATGGTCTTGGCGTAGCAGCCGCCCTCGAAATTGAACACGCCGTCCTTGCCCCAGCCGTGCTCGTCATCGCCCAACAGGATGCGGTTCGGGTCGGCGGAGAGGGTGGTCTTGCCGGTGCCCGACAGGCCGAAGAAGACGGCGACGTCACCGCCATGGCCCACATTGGCCGAGCCGTGCATGGGCAGCACGCCCTTGGCCGGCAGGAGATAGTTGAGGAAGGTGAAGACCGACTTCTTCATTTCGCCCGCATAGGACGACGAGCCGATCAGCACGATGCCGCGCTTGAAATTGACCGCGATCACCGTGTCCGAGCGCACGCCGTGGCGCTCCGGGTCCGCCTTGAAGCTCGGCAGGTCGATGATGGTCATGTCGGGGACGAAGCTGTCCAGTTCCGACCGCTCGGGCCGCCGCAGCATGGTGCGGATGAACAGCGAGTGCCACGCATACTCGGTATAGACGCGCGCCTTGATCTGGTAGTCGCGGTCGGCGCCGCCATAGAGATCCTGCGCATAGAGGGCCTTGCCCTCGGCGGCTTTCAGGAAGTCCTCATACAGCAGGTCGAACTGCGCCTCGGTCATGGCGCCGTTATTGTCCCACCAGACCTCGCCCGTGGTGACATCGTCCTTGACGACGAACTTGTCCTTGGGGCTGCGGCCGGTGTGCACGCCGGTCTCGGCGGCCAGCGCGCCGCCATTGGTCAGGCGCGCCTCGCGGTTGGCCAGCGCATGCTCATAGAGCGCGGGCTCCATCAGGTTCCAGTGCACCGCCGTCAGGTGGCGCAGCCCGAAGGTGTTTGCGCCGCAGGCGGGGTTGCGTTGTCCGGTCTCGAGCACGGCTCGTCTCCCTATCGTCCCAACATGATGTTGCACCACCGCCGCTGAGCTTTGGTGAAGGTGGCGAACTTAAATGTGGAGATCATGAATGTGAACCATTCATGTCCGTACCCCAAACGATTAGATATCAACTTTTCCTCATGTCCGCGCTTCCTGCGCCAGTTGCACCAAAGCTTGACGCAATGCAGCAGAGTTTGTGATGCGCTGCGGGAAAGTCAGGCGTCGGACGGTTGTGCCGCACATCAGGTTGCAGCCGAGCGGATCGAGGGAGAGCATCCGCCAGTCTCCCTCCGGGGCGCCCAGCAGCTTCTGCGCATAGAGCGCGATGGCGTCCAGATGGTCCTCGTTCATGTGCGCGATGGCCCCCGCGGCCCGCTCCCGCAGCGCCCCGGCGTCCGACCAGTCGATGGCCGCCGCCGAGCCGGGGAGGGTGGCGATGCGCCCGAAGCCTTCCACCAGATGCACCTCGTCCACCCGCATGCGGAAGAGGTGGAAGTCGGAGAAACCGGCAAAGCCGCTGGCGTCGGGATGGCGGGCGAGGAAGCGCTCCCGCGCCTCGGGATCGTCTGTGGGCGCGATCTCCCCCATCAGGCTGGCGCGGGGAGCATCGAGCGGGTCGGTCGCCTGCGCGTCCGCCACCAGCAGGCTGGCGCGCGGGTTGCTCCGCAGATTGCGGGTGTGCCGGGCAAGGTCCGAGAGCAGCAGGACGGGCGCTCCCTCGGCGTCGGGTGCGAGGGTCACGAGCGAGGCATAGGGCCCGCCATCCGCCTCGACAGTGGCGAGCGTGGCGATGCGGCATTCCTGGATCAGGCGCAGGACGGGTGACACGGGTGGGGATCCTCTGGCTCTGGCGGTGTGGGACGTTGGCTTCCGGTGGATTTCGGGCTAACTTCAAGCGGATCGGCAGGCGGTGTCACATTTCGGCCACGCGAACGCGGTTCACCGACGTTGATACCACTGCACACCGCCGCCGCTCGAAAGAGGTGACATGCCCACCATCGCCCTCGTCGATGACGACCGCAATATCCTGACGTCCGTATCCATCGCGCTCGAGGCCGAGGGATACCGGATCGATACCTATACCGACGGGGCGTCGGCGCTGGACGGGTTCAAGACCAATCCGCCGGATCTCGCCATCTTCGACATCAAGATGCCCCGCATGGACGGCATGGAACTGCTGCGCCGCGTGCGCCAGAAGACCGACATGCCGGTGATCTTCCTCACCTCCAAGGACGAGGAGATCGACGAACTGTTCGGCCTGAAGATGGGCGCCGACGATTTCATCAAGAAGCCGTTCTCCCAGCGCCTGCTGGTGGAGCGGGTGAAGGCGGTGCTGCGCCGCTTCGCCGTCAAGGATGGCGCCGCCCCGCGCGAGACCGACAGCGCCAAGGTGCTTGAGCGCGGCCTGCTGCGCATGGACCCCGAGCGCCACACCTGCACCTGGAAGAACGAGCCGGTGACCCTCACCGTTACCGAGTTCCTGATCCTTCAGGCGCTCGCGCAGCGCCCCGGCGTGGTCAAGAGCCGCAACGCGCTGATGGATGCGGCCTATGACGATCAGGTCTATGTGGACGACCGCACCATCGACAGCCACATCAAGCGCCTGCGCAAGAAGTTCAAGTCGGTAGACGACAATTTCGACATGATCGAAACCCTCTACGGCGTCGGCTACCGGTTCAAGGAAGGCTGAGCGCGGCGCCGGCCCCGATCCGGCGCCTTCCTCCATGACGAGCGAAACCGAGAAGCTTCCCACCAAGCAGCCGCGGGCCGTGTCCCGCGTGCTCGCGGCCCTGCGCCGCGCGCGCCGCTTTGTGGCGTTCAAGAGCTTCTCCAGCCTCACCCAGCGCATCGTCCTGCTCAACCTCGCCGGCCTGTGCGCGCTGGTGTCGGGCATCCTCTATCTGTCCGAATTCCGCGCCGGGCTGATCGACGCGCGCATCCAGAGCCTGCTGGTGCAGGGCGAGATCATCGCCGCCGCCATCGCCGGATCCGCGCAGGTGGAGACCAACGCCATCACCATCGACCCCGAACGGCTGCTGGAATTGCAGGCGGGCGAGAGCTATGGCCCGGCGGACGAGGGGTTCTCGCCGCTCGAATTCCCCATCAATCCGGAACGCGTCGCGCCGGTGCTGCGCCGTCTCGTGGGCCCGACCGGGACGCGGGCGCGCATCTATGACCGCGACGGCATCATGCTGCTGGATTCCCGCTCGCTCTATTCGCGTGGCGAGATCCTGCGCTTCGACCTGCCTCCGCCCACCCATGTGCCGCCGGGCCTTCTGGAGCGGGCCTGGCGTGCGGTGCATCGCTGGATCGGCCGTGGCGACCTGCCGCTCTACAAGGAACTCGGACCGCAGAGCGGCCGCGATTATCCCGAAGTCGCCTCCGCCGCCATGGGCCAGAAGGCGAGCGAGGTGCGGGTGGACGACCGGGGCCGCATCGTGGTCTCGGTGGCGGTGCCCATCCAGAGGTTCCGCGCCATCCTTGGCGTGCTGCTGCTTTCCACCCAAGGCGGCGAGATTGACCAGGCGGTGGAGGCCGAGCGCTTCGTCATCGTGCGGGTGTTCCTGGTGGCCGCCGTGGTGATGGTGCTGCTGTCCATCCTGCTCGCCGGCACCATTGCCGATCCCGTGCGCAAGCTCGCGGATGCCGCCGAGCGGGTGCGCCGGCGCATCAAGACGCGGGTGGAAATCCCCGACTTCACCGCCCGTGCCGACGAGATCGGCCACCTGTCCGGGGCGCTCCGCGACATGACGAGCGCGCTCTACAACCGCATGGAGGCCATCGAGAGCTTCGCGGCGGATGTGGCGCACGAACTGAAGAACCCCCTGACCTCGCTGCGCTCTGCGGTGGAGACCCTGCCGCTGGCCAAGAGCGACACGTCGCGGGCGCGCCTGCTGGACGTGATCCAGCACGATGTGAAGCGGCTCGACCGGCTGATCTCCGACATTTCCGACGCCAGCCGCCTCGATGCCGAATTGCAGCGGCAGGAAGCGGCGAGCGTGGACATCAAGCAGCTTCTGGAAATGGTGGTCGGCATGGCGCAGGACGTGCGCCGCGACGACGGCGTGCGGGTCGCGCTCGCCTTCGAGCGGCAGCCCGGCGCGCCGCAGGACTTCACCATCGCCGGGCACGCCTCGCGGCTCGGGCAGGTGGTGGACAATCTCGTGTCCAATGCCCGCTCCTTCTCGCCCGAGGGTGGCACCGTCACCGTCACCTGCCGCCGGCTGAAGACGGGGGTGGAGATCATCGTGGATGATGTCGGGCCGGGCATTCAGCCGGATGCGCTGGGCCGCATCTTCGAGCGCTTCTACACCGACCGCCCGCATCAGGGGTTCGGCCAGAATTCCGGCCTTGGCCTGTCCATCTCGCGCCAGATCGTCGAGGCCCATGGCGGCAAGATCTGGGCGGAAAACCGCGTGGAGCCGGATGGCGAGGGCGGGGAGACCGTGCGCGGTGCCCGCCTCGTGGTTCAGCTTCCCCATGGCTGACGGCGCCCCCACCCACCACGCCAGTTGCATCGCCATCGGCGAGGCCGGCGTGCTGATCCGGGGCAAATCTGGCAGCGGCAAGTCCTGCCTCGCGCTGCGGCTCATCCTGGACCCGCCCCGCGCCCTGCGGCCCGCCTCGCTGGTCGCCGACGACCGCGTGCGCCTCGCGGTGCGCGACGGCCTGCTGGTGGCGACGGTGCCGGAGACGCTTGCCGGCCTCATCGAGGTGCGGCACCTCGGAATCCGCCGCCTGCCGCACCGGCCCTTCGCGGTGGTGCGGCTGGTGGTGGACCTCGGCGTGCCCGAGGTGGAACGGCTGCCGGCCGATGATGCGCTGCGGGTGGTGCTGGAGGGGGTCACCGTGCCGCGCATTGCCGTGCCCGCAGGCGCGGATGCCGCCCTGCTCGTGGCTGCGGCTCTGGAAAGCGAGAAATTCTGATCTCCAATGTGCTTTTGTGCGATGCACCCCTTGCGTAATTTTTGAGCCGATCTGAATATGGCGGCCCCGCGAGAGCGGATGGCCTCTGCGCTGGGCAGGCGGAGGCGGAGGCAACATGATCGGTCTCGTACTCGTAACTCACGGTCGCCTCGCGACGGAATTCTGTTCCGCCCTCGAGCATGTGATGGGTCCGCAGGCGCAGGTGGCGGCTGTCACCATCGGCCCTGACGACGACATGGAGCAGCGCCGCAACGACATCATCGATGCCGTCGCCCGTGTTCAGACCGGGCAGGGCGTGGTGATCCTCACCGACATGTTCGGCGGCACGCCGTCCAACCTCGCCATCTCCGTCATGAACGCGCCCGACGTGGAAGTGGTGGCGGGCATCAACCTGCCCATGCTCGTGAAGCTCGCGAAGGTCCGGGGCGAACTGCCTCTCGACGAGGCCGTCAACATTGCCCAGGAAGCGGGCCGGAAATACATCAATGTCGCAAGTCGCGTCCTTGCCGGAAAGTGAAGCGGATCAGGTGATCGCCGCCTGTGGCGTCCCGGCAGCTCCGGGGGCGCTGGTGCGTGTGCTGCCCATCATCAACAAGCGCGGCCTTCACGCGCGGGCCTCCGCCAAGTTCGTGCAGACGGTGGAAAAGTTCGACGCCGACGTGAAGGTCTGCCGCAATGGCGAGGCCGTGGACGGCAATTCCATCATGGGCCTGATGATGCTCGCCGCAGCCCCCGGCACCACCGTGACCGTCACGGCCTCCGGGCGTGAGGCGGTGGCCGTGCTCGATGCGCTGGATGCGCTGGTGGCGGATCGCTTCGGCGAAGAGGAATAGGCGCCCGCGCGCCTGCCGCCCGTTGAAAGACACAATCCTGTGATCGGCTGAGTCGTGCCGCACCTCGTTCCGTAACAGGAACAGTGGACACGCCGATGTGAAGAGTATGCCCGGACAGGACACCCTCGCTCCCGCCTCCGACAGCACCGGCCAGAAGGCCGGACGCCGGCGCGTGAGCCTTGGTCTCTCCGGCAAGCTGCTGGTCATGACCGTCCTGTTCGTGACCCTCGCGGAACTCGCCATCTTCGTTCCGTCGCTGGCCAACTTTCGCCTGTCCTGGCTGTCCGACCGGGTTTCGTCCGCCCGTACCGCCGCGCTGGTGCTGGAAGCGGCGCCCGAAGAGGCGGTGCCGCCGGATCTGGCGCGCCAGATTCTCGACAGCGTCGGCGCCCAGCTTCTCGTGGTAAAGCGGGAGGATACCCGCCGGCTTCTCGCCATGTCCGACATGCCGCCCGCGGCCGATCAGGTGGTCGATATGCGGGACACGCCGTTCTGGCGTGCGGTGATCGACGCGTTCGAGACGCTCGCCGCCAGCCATGACCGTGTGCTGCGGGTGATCGCCGAGGCGCCGCGCAATGGCGACTTCCTCGAAATCGTGCTGAACGAGCGGCCGTTGCGGCAGGCCATGCTGAAATTCGCGGCCACCGCCTTCGGCATTTCGCTGCTGATTTCCATCGGCGCCGGCTTGCTGGTCTATGCCAGCCTCAGCGCCCTGTTCGTGCGGCCGCTGCGCCGCCTGACCGAGCGCATGGCGGCCTTCCGCGAGGCGCCGGAGGATGCCTCCCGCATCATCGTGCCCTCCGGCCGCACGGACGAGGTGGGCGTTGCCGAGGAGGCGCTGGCGGAACTCCAGCGTGGCCTCTCCCAGACGCTGGCGCAGAAGACCCATCTGGCGGCGCTGGGCCTCGCCGTGTCCAAGATCAACCATGACCTGCGCAACCTGCTGGCCTCGGTGCAACTCATTTCCGACCGTCTGACCATGGTGCGCGATCCCGCCGTGCAGCGGGTGGTGCCGAAGCTGATGGCGGCGCTCGACCGCGCCATCACCTATTGCGAGCAGACCCTCTCCTATGGCCGCGCGCAGGAGCCCTTGCCCGAGCGCCGCCCGGTGGATGTGGCCGCCCTCGTGGAGGAAGTACGCGACACGGTGGGGGTGTCGCCCGAAGGGACCATCCGCTGGGTGGCCTCGCTGGAGCGCAACCTCGTGATGGATGCGGACCCCGACCAGATATTCCGGGTGCTCCTCAACCTCGCCCGCAACGCCAAGCAGGCGCTCGAAGCGCGGGCGCCCAATGACCCGGACCGCGACCAGATCCGCATCGTCGCGCGCCGGCGGGGAACGGTGGTGGAGATCGAGGTGGGGGACACCGGCCCCGGCATTCCCTCCAACCGGCGCGAGCAATTGTTCTCGGCGTTCCGGGCCTCAGCCCGCCAGGGCGGGACCGGGCTCGGCCTGCCCATCTCCGATGAACTGGTGCGTGCGCATGGCGGCGACCTGCGCCTCGTGGAAGGCACCATCGGGGCCACCTTCCTCATGTCCATTCCCGACCGCCCCGCCGAACTGCGCCCGCGCGCCGCCCGCGCCTGACCCGGCCTTGGCCGCCTCAGCCCCCGGCGGAATAATGATCCACAGGCTTTGCACGGGATGCGGCGAACGGGCTTGCCATCGCAAACCAGACAGGCTATCTCACGCGCCTCGCCGCCGATTGAGCGGCGGGCCTCGCAAGAGGCGGCAGGCGCCCGTAGCTCAGCTGGATAGAGCACCAGACTACGAATCTGGGGGTCAGAGGTTCGAATCCTTTCGGGCGCGCCATTTAAAATATGAAAATTACAGACAAGCCTGACGGCCCGCTCCGGGCATGGGTTTGCTTTGCCGTCGCCCTCCCGTCGTCGGGATTCGCACGGGCGCGGGCCGGTTCCGGCGCGTCAGCCATGGCGCCGGCTCTGCGGGCGGGTGGCCTGCGTTGATGGCGCAGGCCACAGCTTCAGGCCTGCTGCACCTCGATGGTGATGTGGGACAGTTCGTGGATGGGGCGCAGCAGGGCCTTGTAGTC
>NCCY01000263.1:3628-13579 GCA_002279855.1 Rhizobiales bacterium 12-68-15 | reverse complement strand
CGCGCGGGCTTTGCCACCTTGGGCGCCTTGACGGGATAGCGCGCCGGATCCCCCTCCGCCCGCGCCGCGCAGGGGTCGAAGAAGGGGCAGAGCGGACAGGCCGGCGCGCGCGGCGTGCAGATGGTCGCGCCGAGATCCATCATGGCCTGCGCAAAATCCCCCGGCCGCGCGGCCGGGGTGACGGCCGCGGCCCGCGCCTTGATCTCCACCTTGCCCTTCGGCAGGGGCGTGGCGATGGCGTGAAGCCGGCTGATCACCCGCTCGATATTGCCGTCCACGGGCGAGGCCGGCAGGTCGAAGGCGATGGCGGCGATGGCCGCCGCCGTGTAGGGGCCGATGCCGGGCAGCGCCAGCAGCGCCGCCTCGTCGGCGGGAAAATGCCCGCCATGGCGCTCCACGACGGCCTTGGCGCAGGCATGCAGGTTGCGCGCCCGGGCATAATAGCCAAGCCCCGCCCAAGCGGAGAGCACCTGCTCCAGCGGGGCGGCGGCGAGGTCCGCCACCGTGGGCCAGCGGGCAAGAAAGCCGGTAAAGTACGGCCCCACTGCCTTGACCGTGGTCTGCTGGAGCATGATTTCCGAGAGGAAGACGTGATAGGGATCCGCCCGCCGGCCCGGCAGCGCGCGCCACGGCAGGTGGCGGCGGTGGCGGTCATACCAGGCGAGAAGATCGGCCGGGTCCGGCCCTGTGGTCTTGCGGAGCGGTGCCCTGGAGATGATCATGCTGCACATGCGCGCACCCTGCCCTCCCCTCCGCATCCCGGCAAGAGACCCCCGCACGAGCGCCGCGCTGGTGCGGGGCTGCGTGCGGCCATGAGCGCACCCAAGCGCAATTTCACCCGCCGGCGCGGCCCGGTCGCGGCGCCGCTGGCGGATCTGGTCGGGCCGACCATCGCGGAGATGTGCGGCAAGGCGGGATTTTCCGTGGTGGAGGTGGTGACCCACTGGGACGAGATCGTCGGGCCGGACCTCGCCGCGCGCTCCATGCCCATCCGCCTGCAATGGCAGAGGCGCCCGGAAGGCGCCGGCACGCCGGAACCCGCCACCCTCATGGTGCGGGTGGAAGGCCCCTATGCCATCGAGTTCCAGTATGCCGCCCCGGTGGTGATCGAGCGCATCAACGCCTATTTCGGCTGGCGCTGCGTCGGCCGCGTGGCGCTCCGGCAGGGTCCGGTGCCGCGCCGCACGATTCCCGTGGCGCCGCCGCCCCCGGAGCCGGCCATGGTGACGAGCGTGCGCGGCGAGCTGGAACGGGACCTCGGCCCGTTCGATGACGAGGCGCTGGCCTCCTCCCTCGCCCGCCTCGGCGCGCTGGTGCGGCGGGAACGGCGCCAAAGCTGATGGATCGGAGGGCTGCGCCGGATTTCTTGATGGGTCCGGGCCTTTCGGTCACATCGCTGCCGTGTTAGCCCGCTTCAACGTAGTTCACTGGTATTTTCCGGAGTTTTCCATGCTTCTGTCCCGTCGCCGCCTGCTGCTGGGCGCTGGCCAGCTCGCTCTGTTCGCGGCCGTGGCCGGTCCGCTGTCCCGCCTTGGCGGGCTCGACGGCATCCTGATCTCGCCGGCTGCCGCGCAGGCCGTGGCCGCCGACAAGCTGTTCGCCCCCGCTGCCAGCCCCCTGCCGGAGCAGGCGCTGGGCGATCCCAAGGCGCCCGTCACCATCGTGGAATATGCCTCGCTCACCTGCTCCCATTGCGCGGCCTTCCACGCCCAGACCTTCCCGACGCTGAAGTCGAAATATATCGACACCGGCAAGGTGCGCTTCATCCTGCGCGAATTCCCGTTCGATCCGGTGGCCACCGCCGGCTTCATGCTGGCGCGCTGCCTGCCGTCCGACAAGTATTTCCCCATGGTCTCCAGCCTGTTCGATACCCAGCGCGCCTGGGCGTTCGGCAACAACCCGGCGCAGGGCCTGCTCACGGTGGCCAAGCAGGCCGGCATGAGCGAGGCGGACTTCGAAAAGTGCCTGTCCGACAAGGAACTGGCCGACAAGGTGCAGGCCAGCGCCCAGTATGCCAACAAGGAACTGGGTGTGGATTCCACGCCCACCTTCTTCATCAACGGCAAGAAGATGGCCGGTGCCATCTCGGTGGCCGACCTCGACAAGGAACTTGCCCCCCTGCTTCAGGGCAAGTGAGGCTGAGGGCAAGTGAGGCCCGGGACCGGGCGGAGCACGCACTTTGCGTGAATCTCCGCCCTCTTGCGCATGAAACGGCCCGGCGGCGTTGACATCCCGCCGCCAGCCCCATATCAAGCCGCCTCGTTCCATTCATTTGTGTCGATGAGCCGCGCGGAACGCGCGCCGCGGTCGGCCGGAGTTGAGTGCCATGAAGATCCGTAACTCGCTCAAGTCGCTGCTCGGGCGCCACCGCGACAACCGTCTGGTGCGCCGCAAGGGCCGCGTCTACATCATCAACAAGACCCAGAAGCGCTACAAGGCGCGCCAGGGCTGATCCTGTCAGCTCCTGTTCTGGACGCTTGAGGCGCGCGGCCTGACGGCAGCGCGCTTTTCGCGTTTTCGGCATACCGTGACCGAAAATGCATGATCGAGTAGTCGTGAAGACGCCATGGCCCAGCCCCGGACGCCCGGCCTTGACGCCATGGCACGCCGCGCTGACACTCCGGCGATGGCGCCACGACTCCACACGTCTTTCCCGCATCTGAAGCTGTTCAGCCTCGCGCTGGCGGCCGGTGGGCTGTGCCTCGGCCTGATGGCCGCGCCTGCCGCCGCCCAATCCGCGCGCGCGCCTGCCAATGCCGCGCCGCAGGCGCAGCTTGATGCGCTGTTCGAGGCCCTGCGGCTCGCACCGGACGAGACCAGCGCCAAGATCCTCGGCAACCGCCTCGACACCTTCTTCTCCCAGACCGGGAGCCCGAGCGCCGACCTGCTGACCGCCCGCGCGGCAATCGCGGAGGAGGCCAAGGAATATGATATCGCGCTGGAGCTTCTGGATGCGGCGCTGGTGATCGCGCCCGACAATCTGGGGCTGCTCTCCCGCCGCGCGGCGGTGAAATATGCGCAGGATGACTTTGGCGGCGCCCTCGCCGACCTTGGCGAGGTGCTGACCCGCGAGCCGCGCCATTATACGGCGCTGGTGGCCCTCGCCGTCATCATGCGTGAGCTGGGCGACGACAAGAACGCCCTCGCGGCGGCGCGCAAGGCGCTGGCCGTCAATCCCCGCCTCGACGACGTGAAGGATATCGTCGATCAGCTGTCGCTGGACGTGGAGGGGCGCGAGATCTGACGCGATCCGCCGCTCAAAGTCGTTTGCCGCGCCACCGGCAATCCGGCCCCTGAACGGGACCGTGAATGTTGCGCCTCCGCAGCGCGCGGGGCCGGCACCCGCCCATGAGGGTCTCACGGGCGGGAGGACGGTCGGTTCACCCTCGTGTCAGTTCAGGGGGTGTCAGTTCACCGTGTTGATGGTGATGCCCTCGAAATACTTGATCTGGCAGAGGTCGCCCAGTTCCACGCCCTGCAGGTCGGCGAGAACCTTGGGCTCGGCCTTCACCGTGCGCACGAAGCCGTCCGCGCCCTCGAAGGTGATGGTGCCGGCGGAGCGGTCGAGATTGGCGAGGATGGTGGTGATGGTCACCTCCCGGACGCCGAAATCCTGCGGCCAGCCCGGCAGGCCGGCATTGAGCGCCACTTCCGCGAACACTTCGCCGGGTCGCCCCTGCGTCGCCTTGCCGAGATAGGTGGCGGTGCCCGGCAGAACCCGGATCACCAGGCTGCGGCTGTTGGCGAGGGACATGACGTCACCCATCATGGGCGGCACCAGCACCGACCAGCGCTTGCCCCAGGCGCCCTGCAGCACCACGCGGCGGGTGGCGGGATCGGCGGAGACGAACTGCGCCTTGTAGGTGAGCACCTGCATCGGCCCGACATTCGGGATGTCGATGGTGGTGACCGAATCCGGAACCGGGCGGGCCTGCTGGGCCGAGGCCGGCAGGATGCCGGCGAGCGATGCGGCGGCAAGCCCTGCAATGACGGCGCGGCGGGACACGCCGGAATGAGCAAATGCCATGAATTCCCCCTGTGGAGGGCCGAACCGCCCTGCGGAACGGCCGATGAGCCGGCTGAACATTGGCCGCCCCTGCGCAGCCGCCCCATGGCGGCGCCGCGACGGGCGGATGCTGCGTACCATCCACCGCTCTCGTTACGGTATTCTTTCATTGTCACATAGCGGTATGAAACTTATGCTGATTGTGTCCGCAATGCTGGTCGCGGGCCGCTCGGTCCGCAGGCGCAGATGCGCGCGTCGTGAGGCGAGTCGGCAAACAACCGCCCGTCACCGACCGCCCAGGGAGGGTCGGCAGAGTGAAACGCCATCCGGACGGCCCGGCCACCGAACCGCCGGGGTTCAGTTTTCCCGCTTTCGTCGGCCGCGGCATCGACGTGGCGAAGGAAAGCCTCGCGCGCCTGCCGGGCTCACGATTTGCCGAAGCCATGCGCGCCTCCCCGTTCGCGCTGGCGCCGGAAGGCATGCCGGCTGCGGCGCTCAACGGCTCCCAGAAATTCGTCTCGGACCTGCGCGCCTATTCCGGCATCCGTCACCGCGAGGCGGTGCTGCCCGGCAAGGCCATCGTGCTCGGCCGCCTCGGCGCGCTGGAGGTGCGGCTCGCCCGCACCGCGCGCGACGTGCGCAAGGCGCAACGGCTGCGCTACAAGGTCTTCTACGAGGAAAAGTCGGCCATTCCCGACGCCGCCGCCCGTCTGGCGCGGCGCGACGTGGACGCCTTCGACACCATCTGCGACCATCTTCTGGTGCTCGACCATGACGCCGGCGAGATGGTTCTCGGCCGCCGCAAGCCCAAGGTGGTGGGCACCTATCGCCTGCTCCGGCAGGAGGTTGCGGAGCGCCATGGCGGCTTCTACACCCAAAGCGAATTCGATGTCGCTCCCATCATCCGGGCGCATCCGGGCCTGCGGTTCCTGGAGCTGGGCCGCTCCTGCGTGCTGAAGCCCTACCGCAACAAGCGCACCGTCGAACTGCTCTGGCACGGGGTGTGGACCTATGTGCTGCGCAACCGCATCGACGTGATGTTCGGCTGCGCCAGCCTCGACGGCACCGATCCTTCCGCCCTCGCCCTGCCGCTCTCCTTCCTGCACCACCACGCGCAGGCGCCGGAGGAATGGCGGGCACGGGCCCTGCCCGGGCGTTACACCGCCATGGACCTGCTGCCGAAGGAAGAGGTCAACCCCAAGTCCGCCATGCATGCCCTTCCCCCGCTGGTGAAGGGCTATCTGCGGATCGGCGGCTATGTGGGCGACGGGGCGGTGGTGGACCACCAGTTCGGCACCACCGACATTCTGGTCATCCTGCCCCGCGCGGCCATCTCGCCTCGTTATGTGGAGCATTTCGGCCCGAGCGCGAACCGCCACGCCATCTGAGCGGCCCGCATCTGACCGCTCAGGCAGATGCCGGGGCGGGGTGGGGAAAAGTTACCAGCCGGCCTGTAAGCCGGGTTCTGTACGGCGGGATTGCTCCCGCGCGGCGGCCATTCATCTGGGACGCCGGTTACCCGGCGCCTCAAGCAGTCAACCCGGACGGCGGCCCGAAGACAGGGCTTCCGTGCCGCTTCCGTTGCCGGTCGCGCGGTGGGCTCTTACCCCACCGTTTCACCCTGGCCCGCGCACGCGCGGGTGGTTTGATTTCTGTGGCACTTTCCCTGAGGTCGCCCTCGCCGGACGTTATCCGGCACCGTGTCTCCGTGGAGCCCGGACTTTCCTCGACGCTTGCGCGCCGCGGCCGCCCAGCCGGCTGGTGGCGCACCAATGGCGGCTAAGGGGGGCCGCGTCAAGGCGCCCCCGGCCGCTTCCCCCGCTCCCTTGTCGCCCTCAGGCGTCCGCCGGGCGGGTGCGCAGCAGATCGTGGAGGGTGCGCAGGGTGGACATGTCGGCGACGCCATCCACCTTCGCCCGGCGGAAATGGCGCTGGAAGGCGCGCACCACGGCCTCCGTCTCCGCGTCATAGACGCCGGTCACCGCGAGGCCGTAGCCGTACATGGCGAGCATGGATTGCAGCGCCTCCACCGGCTGGCCGGTATCGCCGCGCATGAAGAAGCGCCCGCTCTCCAGCGGCGCCTCGTGCACCAGATGGCCGACGCCGGCATGGTGCAGCAGGTGCCAGGGAAACTTCTCGCCGGGATCATCCTTGCGCAGCGGCGCCACATCGGAATGGGCGAGCACCCGGTCCGCCCGGATGGCATGGCGGTCCAGGATGTCCTGGCACAGCGAGGCCACCGCGATCACCTGCGGCTCGGGAAAGGCGGGATAGCCGAGGCCGTGGCCGGGATTGGCGATCTCGATGCCGATGGAGCGGGAATTGATGTCGGCCTCCCCCTCCCACACCGCCACCCCGGCATGCCAGGCGCGCCGGGCCTCGGGCACCATCTGGAGGATGCTGCCGTCCTCCAGCACCACATAATGGGCGGACACCTCCGCCACCGGATCGCGCAGGCGCTCCACCGCCGCCTCGGCGCTCTCCATCCCGGTATAATGCAGCACGATCATGTCGATGGGCGCGCGCCGCTCGCCGTGATTGGGCGAGGGGGCGAGCGCACCCACGAGGCGGCTGTCGGGCCTGAAGGCGTCAGGGGGCGTCATGTCTCACCTCGCATCTTCGCGATCTGTGCATAGGCCGCATTCACCGCCGCCACCCGGTCATTGGCCAGCTTGACGGCGGCGGGCGGCAGGCCGCGCCCGGAGAGGCGGTCGGGGTGATGTTCCCCCACGAGCTGGCGCCAGCGCGCCTTCACCTGCGCGTCGCTGGCATCGGGGCCGAGGTCCAGCACCGCATAGGGGTCGCCCGGACGGCGGACATGGCGGGCCTCGATCCGGTCATAGGCCACCCCCTCGAAGCCGAGCAGGCGGGCGACCTCCTTCAGGAACACCAGTTCGCGCTCATGCAGGGCATGGTCGGCCTTGGCCACATGGAACAGGGCGTCCAGCAGGTCCTCGCGGGTTTCCGGCTCGTCGGCGAACAGCGTGCCGATCTGGCGGGCATAGGCCTCGAACCCGGCGGTGTCCTGCTTGGCGAGGTCGAACACACGGGCCACCCCGTCGAGATCCTCGGGCGCAATGTCGAACACCTCGCGGAACGCCTTCACCTCCAGCGGGACCACCACGCCGTCGGCCTTGGCCATCTTGGCGGAGAGCGCGATCAGGCCGATGGAAAAGGCGGCGGGGCGGGGCGCCGGCGCCAGCAGCCGGTCGAGCGCATGGCCCGCCAGCGCGCCCAGCAGCGCCCCGAGCGGCCCGCCCAGCGCGAACCCCACCCCCGCGCCGCCGATCAGTCCGATCGGGCTCATGTGACGATCTCTCCTGTCCCCCGCGCCGGTGCTGTCATCCCGCCGAACCGATGCGCCTTCAACCCTTCCTTAAGGTGTACGGCGGGTAAATGGGAGGGCCGCATCCCATGGCGATTCATTGACGGCCCACGTTATCCCATGTTAACCCAAGAGCACCCATCAGATCCGTCCGGCGCCGGTCCATCGGCGCGGCCGCTGTCCGGCCCTGCCGGCGCGCGGGGTCTGCGCGGGCAGCTTGAGGGGCGGCGCGAGCGTCATGGACCGCTTTGTGTCCACCTACACCCTGCGCATCGACGCGAAGGGGCGGGTCTCGATCCCCGCGCCCTACCGGGCGGTGTTGGCGCGCGACGGGTCGGACACGCTCTATTGCCATCCCAGCCTTGCGGAGCCGGCGCTCGATGCCGGCGGAGCGAAGCTGCTGGAGGAGATCGACACCCTCATCTCCCGCTATCCGCCCTATTCGGAATCGCGGGAGGAACTGGCGGCCGCGCTCTACGGCACCAGCGAGACATTGCGGATCGATCCGGAGGGCCGCGTGGTCCTCACCGAGACGCTCAAGAGCCATGCCGCCATCGGGGACAGCGTGTCCTTCGTGGGGCTGGGACACAAGTTCAGGATCTGGGAGCCCGAGCGCCTGCGTGCGCACCTTGCCGAGGCCAAGGACAAGGTGCGCCATTTGCGGCGTTCGCTCGGCTCCGCAGCGGAGAATGGAGGCAGCAGGGAATGAAAACGGGCCGCGGGGTCGGGCCCACCGACGCCGCTGGCGGACCGGCCCGTCACCTTCCTGTCATGCTGGCCGAAGTTCTCGCGCACCTCGCGCCGAAGGCCGCCGGGTCCTATCTGGACGGCACCTTCGGCGCGGGAGGCTACAGCCGGGCGATCCTGGAGGCGGCGGACTGCCGGCTCCTCGCCATCGACCGCGACCCGACCGCCATTGCGGGCGGCGCGGCGCTGGCCGGCGATTTTCCCGGCCGGTTCGTCCTTGTCGAGGACCGCTTCTCCAATCTCGACAGCGTCGCCGAACAGGCGGGCTTCGCGCCGCTTGACGGCGTGGTGCTGGACATCGGCGTCTCTTCCATGCAGCTCGACGAGGCGGAGCGCGGCTTCTCGTTCCGCCGCGACGGTCCGCTCGACATGCGCATGGGCGGCGACGGGCCGAGCGCCGCTGACCTCGTGGCGGAGCTGGAAGAGGAAGAACTCGCCCACATCATCTACACGCTGGGCGAGGACCGCCTGTCGCGCCACATCGCGCGGGCGATCGTGAAGGCGCGGGAAGAGGCGCCCATCACCCGCACGGCGGCGCTCGCCGACATCGTGTCCCGCGTGGTGCGCTCCAAGCCCGGCGAGATCCACCCCGCCACCCGCACCTTCCAGGCGCTGCGCATCGCGGTGAACGGCGAGCTTGACGAACTCGTGACCGCGCTTGCCGCCGCAGAACGGGCGCTGAAGCCCGGCGGGCGGCTCGTGGTGGTCACCTTTCACTCGCTGGAAGACCGGATCGTTAAGACTTTTCTGGCAAACCGGAGCAAGGCGCCCTCCATCTCGCGGCACATGCCGCAGGCTGAAGGTCCGCCCCCCTCCTTCCGGCTGGTGGCCAGGGGAGCGGTGGAAGCGGGACCGGAAGAGGTCTCCGTCAATCCCCGCGCCCGTTCGGCCAAGCTGCGCGCGGCGGAGCGGACGGACGCCCCGGCCCACGGGGAGGACGACCTAACGGGCCTGCGCCCGAAACAGATGCAACGCCGCGGGCGGAGATGGAGCTGAATGTTTCGCATCGCCAACCTCGTCATGGTCGTGGCGCTGCTCGTGACCGCCGCCATGGTGTACCAGCTGAAATATGCTTCCACGGCGGACGCGGAACGGCTCGCCCATCTGCGCCAGGCCATCCGGGCCGAGCGTGACGCCATCGCGGTGCTGCGGGCCGAATGGGCGCGGCGCACCTCGCCGCTCTATGTGCAGGCGCTCGTCCAGCGACATCTCGACCTGCAGGTGCTGAACACCGACGCCATGTCCACCCTTGATGACCTGCCGGAGAAGGTGGCCCGCTCCACCGACGGGATCGGCGGGATGATCGAGGCGCTGAGCGACGCCCCCCTCACCACCTCCTCCATCGGCAAGCCCGAGCGCGCGCCGGCTCCGGCGTCCGCCGCGACCTCGTCGGTCGCCGGAGCGGGCGGGGCGGCCGTGCCGCCCACCACGTCCGCGCTGCGCCCCGCCTCCGCACCCGTCTCCGCCCCGAAGCCGCCGGCCACCACCGCCGCGCCCCGGCCGGTATCCGCCAGCGCCGCCGCGCGCCCGGCGCCCCTGCCGGGCCTTGCCTCCGAACCCGCTTCGGTCCCCGCACCCCCGCCGCCGGCCGCCAATCCTGTGGAAGGGCTGATGCGCGGCATCGGCAGCTTCTTCGGCCCCGTCGTGCCGTCCAGCGGACGGTGAGGAGCCCAGACATGTCCATGCCCTCCTCCAACCGCCCCCCTGTCACCCTGCCCCGGCTGCCGACCGTGCCGGTGCCCGGCTTCATCCGCCGCGCCGTGAGCTTCCTCGCCCGGCTGGCGGGCCGCATCGTCGGGATGATCCTCAGCGCCATCCTGGAGGTCTATCTCGGCCTGACACACCGGGTGGCGCGCATCATCTACGGCGTGCT
>NCCY01000263.1:0-3560 GCA_002279855.1 Rhizobiales bacterium 12-68-15 | reverse complement strand
CGGGCGGCCGGGCCGGTGGCGGCGATGCGGTGGCCTCCGCGCGCCCGGACATCATCGACCGCAACGGCGACACCATCGCCATCGACGTGAAGTCTCCCTCGCTGTTCGCCGAACCGCGCCGCCTGATCGATCCGGACGAGGCGCTGGAAGGCCTGCTGAAGGTGCTGCCGGACCTCGATGTGGCGGAAGCCCGCGCACGGCTCAATTCCGGCAAGGGCTTCGCGTGGCTCAAGCGCGAGATCACCCCCGCCCAGCAGCGCGCCATCTACCGCCTCGGCCTTCCCGGCATCGGCTTCGTGCGCGAGAATCGCCGCGTCTATCCGGACGGCCCCACCTTGTCCCACGTGCTCGGCGCCGTGAACGTCGACAATCAGGGCATTGCGGGCATCGAGAAATATATCGACGGCTCCGGCCTGTCCGAGCTGCATCTCGCCGGCCTTGCCACCGACCGCCAGCAGGAGCCGGTCCAGCTCGCCATGGACGTGCGCGTGCAGAATGCGGTGCGCGACGAACTGCTCAAGGCCAAGGACAAGTTCAAGGCCAAGGCAGCCATGGGCGTGGTGACGGACGTGCGGACGGGCGAAATCCTCTCGCTGGTCTCCCTGCCCGACTTCGACCCCAATGTGGGCGGCAACCCGAAGGACGACGCCTATCTGAACCGCCTGACCACGGGCGTGTTCGAGATGGGCTCCACCTTCAAGGCGCTGTCCTTCGCCATGGCGCTGGATTCCGGCCGCATCGGCCTCAACTCCACCTTCGATGCGCGCAGCGCGCTCTCCTTCGGGCGCTTCGCCATCCACGACTATCACGCCGAGAACCGCGTGCTCAGCGTGCCCGAAATCTTCCTCGTCTCTTCCAATATCGGCACCGCCAAGATGGTGCTGTCGCTGGGCGTCGAGGCGCACAAGGCCTTCCTCAAGAAGATGGGCCAGCTCGACCGGCTGCGCACCGAACTGCCGGAAAGCGCCGAGCCCATCGTGCCCCGCCGCTGGGCCGAGGTGAATTCCGCCACCATCGCCTTCGGCCACGGCCTCTCGGTCGCGCCGCTCCAGGCGGTGATGGCGGTGAATGCGCTGGTCAACGGCGGTGTCCTGCTGCCCCCCACCTTCCTGAAGCGCACGCCGGAGGAAGCCGCCCGGATCGGCCAGCAGGTGCTCAAGCCCGAGACCTCGGACAAGATGCGCTACCTCATGCGCCTGAATGCCGAGAAGGGCTCCGCCCGCAAGGCCGAGGTGCCCGGCTATCTGGTGGGCGGCAAGACCGGCACCGCCGAGAAGGTGGTGAACGGGCGCTATTCCAAGACCAAGCTGCTCACCTCCTTCACGTCCGTCTTCCCCATGGACAAGCCGAAATATCTTGTGCTGGTGATGCTGGACGAGCCCCAACCGTTGCCCGAGACCTACGGCTATGCAACCTCGGGCTGGAATGCGGCGCCGACCGCCGCCAAGATCGTCGAGCGCATCGCCCCCATGCTGGGCGTGATGCCCCGGCAGAACCTGCCCGATGCCGAGCAATTGCTGCGGGCCTCGGGCGCGCAGAAAGTGGCCAACCGCTGACCATGGATGCGAGATGACATGCGCTCTCGGTGACCTCCTGTCCGGCCATGCCCGCCTGATGGCGGGCGAGGGCGGGACGCCCGTCGCGGCGATCACCGCCGACAGCCGGAAGGTGGCGCCGGGGAGCCTGTTCGTCGCCATTCCCGGCACCCGGGCCGACGGCACGCGCTTCATCGCGCAGGCGGTGGCGCAGGGCGCTGCCGCCATCCTCATGGAGCCGGTGGCCGACCTGCCCGCCGTGCCGGTGCCGGTGGCCTTCTCGCTGAATGTGCGCCGCTCCCTCGCCCTCGCCTGCGCCCGCCTCTCGCCGCGCCAGCCGAAGGTGGTGGCGGCGGTGACGGGCACGGCGGGGAAGACCTCGGTCGCCTTCTTCCTGCGCCACATCTACGGCGCCCTCGGCCATCGTGCGGCCTATCTCGGCACGCTGGGCCTCGTAACGCAGGACACCACCCGGTATGGCGGGCTCACCTCGCCGGGGCCGGAAGACCTCCACCCCCTCCTCGACAGCCTCGCGGGGGAGGGCATCACCCACATGGCGCTGGAGGCCTCCTCCCACGGGCTCGACCAGCACCGGATCGACGGGGTGCGGATATCTGCCGGAGGATTCACCAACCTTGGGCGAGATCATCTGGACTATCACCCGACTATAGAAGCCTACTATCGCGCAAAACTCCGCCTGTTCTCGGAGGTTGTGCCCGAAACCGCTTCCGCCGTGGCCCTCACCACCGCCCCCTACGGCGCCCTGACCCTCGCCTTCGCCCGCACCCGCGGCCTCCCGACGCTGGCCATCGGCCCCGGCGGCGACCTCGATGTCGCCGCCGTCGACCCTGCGGGAACCGGCCAGATTGTGCGGTTTTCCGACGGCCGGACGGTCGCCATTCCGCTGATCGGCGCCTTCCAGGCCGACAATGCCCTGCTGGCGGCGGGCCTTGCCATCGCCACGGGGGAGGACCGCGACGCCGCCCTCTGCGCCCTCGAAACCCTCCCCGGCGTGCCCGGACGGCTGGAGCGGATCGGGCGGGATGACGACCGGCTGGTCTTCGTGGACTACGCCCACAAGCCCGAAGCCCTTGAGGCTGTTCTGGAAACCGTGCGCGCCGCCATTCCCGGCCGCCTCGTCGTGGTGTTCGGCTGCGGCGGCGACCGGGACCGGGGCAAGCGGCCGCTCATGGGCGAGATCGCGACGGCGCGGGCGGACGTGGTCATCGTCACCGACGACAATCCCCGCAGCGAGCCGCCGGCCGCGATCCGGGCCGAAATCCTCGCCGCCGCCCCCGGCGCGCGCGAGATCGGCGACCGGGCGGAGGCCATTTCCACCGCAATCGCCCTGCTCCGGCGCGGCGACGCGCTGGTGGTTGCCGGCAAAGGTCACGAAACCGGCCAAATCATAGGCGACCGCACATTCCCCTTCTCGGACGCCGCGGCCATCGCCGCCGCACTGGAGAGCTGAGCATGATGACGACCGATGTGCCGCCTCTCTACACCGTCGAGGAACTGGCCGCCGCCATGGGCGCGGAGGTGCGCGGGCAGCCGGGGGCTGTCACCGGCATCTCCATCGACACCCGGACCCTGGCGGCGGGCGACGCCTTCTTCGCCATCACCGGCGACGTGAGCGACGGCCACAGCTTCGTCGATGCCGCGCTGAAGGCCGGCGCGAGCCTTGCGGTGGTGGCGCGCGACAAGGCCGGCGCGTTTGCGGCAGATGCTCCCCTGCTGGTGGTCGAGGATGTGCTGGAAGGGCTTGTGGCCGCAGGGCGCGCGGCACGGGCGCGGTCGGGCGCGCGGATCGTTGCGGTGACGGGATCGGTCGGCAAGACCACCACCAAGGAGGCGTTGCGCCTCGCGCTTTCCGCGGACGGACCGACCCATGCCTCGGCCGCGTCCTACAACAATCACTGGGGCGTCCCGCTCTCGCTGGCCCGCCTGCCGCGCGAGGCGCGCTACGGTGTTTTCGAGATCGGGATGAACCATGCGGGTGAGATCACCCCGCTTGTGGCCATGGTG
>NCCY01000262.1 GCA_002279855.1 Rhizobiales bacterium 12-68-15 | reverse complement strand
CTCGGCAACCACTACACCCCCATCGGCCGCGTTCTGGACGAGCGGGCCTTCGTCAATGCCGTGGTGGGGCTGCACGCCACGGGCGGCTCGACCAACCACACCCTGCATCTCGTCGCCATGGCGGCGGCGGCCGGCATCACGCTGACCTGGGATGATTTTTCGGATCTGGCTGACGTGGTGCCCCTGCTGGCGCGGGTCTATCCGAACGGCAAGGCGGACGTGAACCATTTCCAGGCCGCAGGCGGCATGGGCTATGTGATCCGCGAACTGCTGGGGGCCGGGCTGCTGAATCCGGACGTTCAGACGGTGTGGGGTACCGGCCTCGACGGCTATCTGGTGGAGCCGGGCATCGGCCCGGAGGCCCAGCTTGTCTGGCGCCCCGCCGCCACGACGAGCGGCGATGACGGCATCCTGCGCGGCGCTTCTGCCCCCTTCGCACCCACCGGCGGCCTCAAGGTGATGCGCGGAAATCTTGGACGGGCAGTGGTGAAGAGTTCGGCCGTGGCGCCGGAACGCCACATCATCGAGGCACCGGCCCGCGTGTTCCACTCGCAGGAAGAGGTGCAGGCGGCTTTCAAGGCCAAGAGCCTTGAGGGGGATTTCATCGCCGTGGTGCGCTTCCAGGGGCCGGCGGCCAACGGCATGCCGGAACTGCACAAGCTGATGCCGCCGCTGGGCGTGCTTCAGGATCGGGGGCAGATCGGGCGACATGGAGGTGCTGGTGGAGCCGGTGGAGTGGGCGCGCCGCCCGCTGGCGACCGCTGATCTTGCGGGCTCCCATGTGGGCGTCGGGCGGGAATTGTTCACCCCGTTCCGCGCGGCCGTGGGAGATGCAGAAACCGGCGCAACCATCTTCGCCGAAGCCTTCGCCTGATCACCGCGCACGGGAGAGTGGCGCCGCTCTCTCATCCGTCATATAGCGGATGAGACCGTAAGGAAGGCTTACAGGATGGCGGACGTCGAGACTGATCTGCCCCGGCTCACGGAAGTTGTGCCGGGGATGCTGCGGGTGCGCGTGCCGCTGCCGTTTCCGCCCACCGAGGTGAATGCCTGGCTGCTGGCGTGCGGCGAGGGCTGGACGCTGATCGATTCCGGCGTGGACAGCTCCTCGACCCGCGCGCTGTTTGAAGCCGTGCTGGCCGATCCGATGCTGGAGGGCCGGCCCGTTACCCGCCTGCTGGGCACGCATTTCCATCCCGACCATATCGGCCTTGCCGGGTGGCTGCACGAGCGCACGGGCGCGCCCATTCACATGAGCCGCGTGGAGTGGCTTCAGGCGCGCCTGATCCTGGCCGATCCGCCGGAGCGGGCACTGGACGCCTATCTGGCGCAATACGCCGCCTCCGACGCGCCGGCGGAGTTTCTCGCCCTCATGCAGCGGCGGGGGCTGCTCTATCGCCGCTGGGTGGGGCCGTTGCCTTACAGCTATCATGCGATCCGCGAGGGCGACGTGCTGGACATGGCCGGCACGTCCTGGCGGGTCATCACGGGCGAAGGACATGCCCCCGAGATGGTCTGCCTGCACAGCGCGGAGCGCGGCATCCTGATTGCGGCGGACCAGATCCTGCCGCGCATCACGCCGCATATCGGCATCCACCCCGCCGATTCCGATGGCGACCCGCTGGGCGCCTATCTGGGGTGCCTCTCCAAGTTCGAAGGACTTGGCGCGCAGACCTACGTGCTGCCCTCCCATGGCGACCCGTTCACGGGCCTCGACGAGCGGATCGAGAGCTTGCGCGCGCATCACGAGGAGCGCCTCCAGCGCCTGCGCGATTTCTGCACGGAGCCACGCACGGTGATGGAGACCACCAGCGTGCTGTTCCGCAAGCTTGCTCTTGAGCAAATCGGCTTCGGCCTCAGCGAGGCGCTGGCTCATCTGCGCCACCTCGTCCGCCGGGGCGAGATGAGGGAAGAGCCGGGAGATATATTGCGTTTCCGCACTGTGTGACGCGGCAGACCCGTGTATGCGATGCGCAAGGGGGCGCACGTACTCCCCTGATCGGGCGCCCTGCAGGAATTGCTACGGCGTGTTGCCGGTGCGACGCCCATGGAGCGGAACACCTGATATAGGAAGCGAGCCGGCCGTGTGGCCGGCGGTCCGAAGCCTGGAGCGGCCCGCGCGTGACCATCTACCTGCCCATTGCCGAGATTCCGGTCGCGATCTTCACCATTTTCGCCATGGGTCTGGCGGTCGGCTTCATCTCCGGCATGTTCGGCGTCGGCGGCGGCTTCCTGATGACGCCGCTGCTGATCTTCACCGGCGTTCCCGCCGCCGTGGCTGTCGCCAGCGTTTCCGCCCACATGGCCGCCTCGTCCTTCTCCGGTGCCTTGTCCTATCTGCGCAAGGGGCTGATCGACCTGCCACTGGCCGGCTTTCTGCTTGCCGGTGGCTTGTTGGGCACAGGGCTCGGCGTCGCCGCCTTCGCGCTGATGCGGGCACTCGGGCAAGTGGACCTTCTGATTTCCGTCTCCTACGTGCTGCTGCTGACCGGGGTTGGCACGCTGATGCTCGTGGAGAGCGTCCGTTTCATCCTGCGTGCCTGGGGCGGGGCCAAGCCAAGCATCCGCCGGCCGGGCACCCATGGCTGGTTCCTGCGGCTGCCGCTGAAGATGCGCTTCCGACGCTCCCGCATCTATGTCTCGGTCATTCCCGTGGTGGTGCTGGGCCTCGGTGTCGGCTTTCTCGGGGCGCTACTGGGTGTCGGTGGCGGGTTTCTGCTGGTGCCGGCGCTGATCTATCTGCTGCGGGTGCCGACCCAGACCTCCATCGGCACCGCGCTGGTTCTCACCCTTGTTACGATGGTGAGCGCCACCATCATGCACGCTGCCTTCAACGGCACGGTGGATGCGATCCTCGCGCTCATCCTGATGATTGGCGGAACCATGGGCGCCCAGTTCGGCGCGCGCACCGGGCAGCGGCTGAAGGCGGAGTATCTGCGCCTGCTGCTGGCCCTGCTGGTACTCGCGGTGGGGCTGCGGGTTGGCTACGATCTCGTGCGCCCGCCCACCGACCAGTTCGCCGTGACAAACACGGAGCGCTGAGCCATGGCCCGCCGCCTTCTCCTCGCCCTCGGCCTGTTCCTTCTGCCGTTCGGTGCCCATGCGGAGCGGCTGGTTCTGTCTGTGTCTCAGCCGGAGGTGCTGATCACCTCCAGTTTCACGGGGGCAGACCTCGTCCTGTTCGGCGTGGTGGAAGACAGGCCCGACGGTGAACACCGCTACGATATCGCTGTCACGGTTCGCGGCCCGCAGGAGACCTTCGTCACCTGGCGCAAGTCGCGGGTACTGGGCCTCTATATCAACACGGACAGCCGCACCTTCGTGGACAGTCCGGCGGTGCTGGCCATCGCGACGAACCGGCCGGCCGCTCTCATCGCCGATCCGGCCGTGCTGCGGCGGGAGCAGATCGGCCTGTCGCGGAACATCTTCCTGCAGAGGATCGGGACGGATTTTGCCGATGTGGTGCCGGATGATCCGTTCCGGCTCGCCTTCCTGCGCATCAAGACCGCCGAAGGCCTCTATTCCGAGCATGAGAGCGGCGTGAGCTTCCTGTCGGGCGCCGCGTTCCGCACATCGTTCCACATTCCCGCCCGCGCGCCGGTCGGCACCTATGAGGTGGCGGTGAAGCTGTTCGAGGGGGGGCGGATGATT
This sequence comes from Rhizobiales bacterium 12-68-15, assembly GCA_002279855.1. Lineage (GTDB taxonomy): Bacteria > Pseudomonadota > Alphaproteobacteria > Rhizobiales > Xanthobacteraceae > Aquabacter. The sequence goes on along the minus strand of NCCY01000262.1, from coordinate 1,430 downwards.
GCAGATGCCTCCACTGTGGTGGCTGTCCGCAAGGACGGGTACGGCCAGGAGATGGCCGCCTTTGCCGAAAACCACGGCTGGCTCTACGGCTTCGGCGTCGCCTTCGGCGCCCTATGTGTCGGGCTGGGCGCCAATTTCCTGTTCCGGCGCGACTGATTCCTCTCTTTGTTAAGGCAGGCCGACTGATCCAGATGAGCGCACAGTTTCGCGCCGCCATGGATACAATAGGTGCGCGGATAAATTGCTTTATCGCGAGTAGTTCATTATCGATTGAGGCGTTAGTTCGGCTCCCCGGAGCTTGCGTAACTTCCGGATGTCAAGCCCTGACCGGCATCCGGTGGGAGGCGGGACGACGACCTTGCGTCGTCGTCCCGTGTTCCCTCTCCCCCCTTCAGCCCCTATAAGTCTTGACCGACCGCAGCACGCTTGCGTCGCTTGCGGGCAGAGACCTCATACGCAGGCGAAGGTGCCCATGGCTTCCGGCGACGTTTCTGTAAGCATCGATGGCGGCATCGCGCGCCTTGTCCTGTCCAATCCCGAACGCCGCAATGCCATTTCCAGCGGCATGTGGCGCACGCTCTCGGAATTCGCCGCCGGCTGTGCCGGCCGGACCGACATCCGGGTGGCGCTGGTGCGCGGGGAGGGGACGCTGGCCTTTTCCGGCGGTGCCGACATATCCGACTTCAGCACGGCGCGCTCGGATGCGAGCGGTGCGCAGGGCTATGACGAACTGGTGGAAAGCGCTTGCGCCGCCGTGGAGGGCTTGAGCTTCCCCGTCGTCGCACTGGTTCATGGCGCGTGCGTCGGCGCCGGGGCGGCGCTCGCCGCCTGTTGTGACCTGCGCGTCGTCTCCGAAGAGGCCTTCCTTGCGATCCCGGCGGCGCGGCTTGGCCTTGGGTATGATCCGCGTGGGGTCGCCCGGCTGGTGCGCGCCTATGGCAGCCAGGCAGTGCGCCAGTTGTTCTTCACCGCCGAGCGTCTCCCGGCCCGGCGGGCCTATGAACTCGGCGCGGTGGACCATCTGGTTCCGGCCGGGGAAGCCGATGCCCTTGCGGAGAAGATTGTCGCCCGCATCGCGGACAATGCCCCGCTGACCCTGCGCGCGGCAAAGCTCTCGATCCGCGCGGCGCAAGGCGGGGCTGGTGCCCTGTTCGCGGAGGCGCGCAGCCTGACGCAGGCGGCCAATGCCAGTGCCGATTATCGCGAAGGCCGTCTGGCCTTTGCCGAGAAGCGGGGGCCGCGTTTCGAGGGAAACTGAGGATGGTTCGCGGGCGCCGGTTGCCTCCCGGCCGCGAGCCGCATATGTTCCGCCGCCGCGTTGGGGCGTAGCCAAGTGGTAAGGCAGCGGATTTTGATTCCGCCATCCCCTGGTTCGAATCCAGGCGCCCCAGCCAGCGCATCATTCTTGTTTTCGCCGGACGTCCGATCAC
>NCCY01000261.1 GCA_002279855.1 Rhizobiales bacterium 12-68-15 | reverse complement strand
ATACCTCTAAACTATTGTGATTGCACGATAAGCTGCGAGTGCCTAATCATCACCGACACGAAACCGATGGATGAACTGACCCCGTTTCGATGCCGCTCGCACCGTTTGCCTCCTCCGATCTCATGCTGGCCTATCTCGGCCAGTGGCGAACCCTGCGCGGGCATCTGAGCCGCCGCACCGGCTCGCGCGATCTCGCCGAGGAGGCGCTTCAGGAAACCTGGGTCCGGCTCGCCACCATGCGCGATCCGCCCGCCGGGGTGCAGGACAAGCACGCCTTCCTGCTGCGGCTGGCCGGAAACATCGCCATCGACCTGCTGCGGCGGGAGCGGCGCCACACCGCCCGCTGCCTCAGCGACGAGACGCTGCTGGGCGAGATCGCCGATCACGCCCCCTCCCCCGAGGCCTATGCCCTCCACCGCGACGAGCTGCGCGCGCTGGTGCGGGCCCTGCTGGCCCTGCCCGCAAAGCCGCGCACCGCGCTGCTGCTCAACCGCTGCGACGGGCTGGGCCATGCCGAGATCGCCGACCGGCTCGGCGTGTCCGCGAGCATGGTGGCGAAATATCTCGCCCAGGCCCTGCGCCACTGCCGCGACAGCCTCAGGGCGCTGTGAGGCCGGCCGTGGAGCGCCCGCCCCGCGCCGGGCTCGCCCTCAGCGACGAGGCCATTGAGTGGGTGGTGCGCCTCCATTCCGGCACGGCCGCAGCGGCGGACCATGCCGGCTTTTCCGCATGGCGGGCGCGCTCGGCCGACCATGAGGCCGCCGCACGGGAGGCAGAGGCGCTGTGGCAGGGGCTCGGCCCGGCGGGCGGGCGGGTGCGGGCAAGCGAAGGCCGCTCGGGCCGTCTCACCCGCCGCGCGGTGATCGGCGGCGGCGCCTGCCTTGCCCTCGGCCTTGGCGCCATCGCCTCCGACCCGCTGCGCCGGCGCCTTCTGGCCGACCATTCCACCGGCGTCGGCGAGACCCGCGACGTGGTGCTGCCGGACGGCTCGCGCGCTCTGCTCAATTCCAGCACCGCCCTCGCCCTCGACTTTTCCGGCGCCCGGCGCGGCCTGCGGCTGCTGGAGGGGCAGGCGCTGTTCACCGTGCGGCCGGAGCCCGCGCGCCCCTTCATCGTTTCCGCCGCCGAAGGCTGGACCCGCGCGGTGGGCACCGCCTTCGACGTGGACCTGCGGGCCGACAGCGTCTGCGTGACGGTGGTGGAGGGCGTGGTGGCGGTGGGGCTGGACGGCACCATGGACGGTGTGCGGGTTCAGGCGGACGAGGCCGTGCGCTACGGACCTGCGGGGGTCGCGCCCCCCCAGCGGGTGGATGCGGCCATGGCCACCGCATGGCGGCGCGGCAAGCTCATCTTCAACCGCCGCCCGCTGGAAGACGTGGTGAACGAGCTGCAACGCCACACCCACACCCGCATCATGATCACCGGCAGCCGCCTCAGGGCGCTGGAGGTGACCGGGGTGTTCGACCTCAACGATCCCGCCGCCGTGCTGGACACCATCGAGCAGACCCTGCCGGTGCGGGTGATGCGGCTGCCGCTCGTCAACGTCATCCTCTGAAAATAAATCTCCCCGCCCGCTGCAAGATCGCCGCGCCCGTTTCGTCCTTGCCTCGAGAGGCCGGGGACAGAGGAGTTTCGAGATGGCTGGGCGACGGGCGGGACGACGGATGCGGTGGCTTGGACCGGCGGCAAGCGCCATGATGCTCGCCCCGGCGATGCTGTGCGGCGGGCTGCCGGCCCCGGCGCGGGCGCAAGGCGCGCCGGCCGCCATCTCCTTCGCCATTCCCGCGCAGGATCTCGGCAGCGCGCTGACCGCCTTCGCCGACCGGGCAGGGCTGCGGCTGCTGTTCGCCTCCGACCTCGTGGCCGGCCGGCGCAGCGCCGGCCTCAGCGGCGCCTATACCCCCGAGGCGGGCATGGCGCGGCTGCTGCAGGGCACCGGCCTCGTCTATCGCTTCACCCGCGCCAACACCGTGACCATCACCGCCCCCGCCGCAGCGGGCGGCGCGGACGGCGGCATCGCGCTCGGCGCCATCGACGTGTCGGCGACCGGCGACAACAATCAGGTGGTGGCGCTCGCCACTGGCGCGGGCACCAAGACCGACACGCCGCTGATCGACATTCCCCAGTCCATCAGCGTGGTGACGCGGGCGGAGATGGAGCAGCGCGGCGTGCAGGACTTCAACTCCGCCGTAGCCTACACCCCCGGCGTGCGGGTGGTGGACTATCCCGGCGGTCAGGGCATGCCGGACATCTATATGCGCGGCTTCCGCGCCATCAACCAGGCCGCCTATTATCGCGACGGCCTGCGCGCCGGCTTCAACGCCTATGATGCCGACATCGAGACCTATGGCCTTGAACGGATCGACGTGGTGAAGGGGCCGGCTTCGGCGCTCTATGGCGCGGGCGTGCCGGGCGGCTTCGTGGATGCCATCACCAAGCGGCCGACCGCCGTTCCCATCCACGAGATCGAACTCCTCGGCGGCAGCTTCGACCGCCTGCAGGGCGCCTTCGACATCGGCGGGCCGGCCAGCGCGGACGGCACCTGGCTCTATCGCATCACCGCCCTGATGCGCGACAGCGACACCCAGATCGATTTCTCGCCCGACAACCGCATCTATTTCGCGCCCGCCGTCACCTGGCAGCCCAATGCGCAGACCAGCCTCACCGTGCTGGCCTCCTACCAGAAGACGGAAAAGGGCGGCTCCGAGCAGAGCCTGCCCATGGCCAACACCATCTTCAACACCGGGCCGAAGATCTCGCCGAGCCTCTATCTCGGCGCGCCCGGCTTTACCGACTGGACGGTGGAGACCTCCTCCGTCGGCTATGAGTTCAAACACGAATTCGACAGCGGCTGGCGCTTCCAGCAGAACGCCCGCTATTCCCATTCGGAGGTGGACTACAATTCCAGCTGGGGCTGGGATGCGACGCTCGCGGTGGTGGACGGGCAGTACATCAATGTGGGCGTCCAGTTGCGCCCGAAGACGGCGGACAGCGTCCTCATCGACAACCGGCTGGTCGGCAACTTCGATACCGGCCCTGTCGCCCATGAGCTGCTGTTCGGCGTCGATGGTGGCTATTACAACTCCACCGAGACCCGCACCAATTCCACCAATTACAACGCCATCAGCATCTTCGCCCCCAATTACGACTTCGCCTACACGTTCGGCCTGCCGTGGTCGGATACGCAGAGCAAGGTGCTGCAGGTGGGCGTCTATGCGCAGGACCAGATGACGCTAGGCAACTGGCTGCTGACGCTGAGCGGGCGGCAGGACTGGGTGCGCAACGAGGAATACAATTTCAATTCCCGCACCCTGCTGGCGGCTTACGGCTTCGGCGATGAAGAGGCCATCGCCAACGATTCCGCCTTCACCTGGCGGGCGGGGCTTGGCTACAAGTTCGACAACGGCCTGATGCCCTATGCCAGCTATTCCACCTCGTTCCTGCCGCAGGCGGGCACGGATTTCGACGGCAACGCCTTCCAACCCACCACCGGCGACCAGTATGAAGCCGGCATCAAGTTCGAGCCGGCGGGCTTCCGGGGGATGTTCACGGCCTCGGTGTTCCAGATCACCCAGCAGAACGTGCTGACCAACGATCCGATCAATTACGGCTATTCCATCCAGGACGGCGAGGTGCGGGTCCGCGGCCTCGAACTGGAGGCCAAGGCGCAGGTCACGGCCAATCTGGACGTGGTCGCCTCCTACACCTATCTCGATGCCGAGGTGACCAAGGACAATCCCAACGAATACGGGGCGTCCAAGGTCGGCACCGTGCCGGCCGGCGTGCCGGAGAATTCCGCCTCGCTGTGGGGCTATTACACCTTCCGTGACGGCCCGCTGAGCGGCCTCGGCCTCGGCGCCGGCGTGCGCTATGTGGGCAGTTCCTATGCGGTGATGGAGACGGTCTCCGGCGCGCAGGTGAAGGTGCCCGGCTATACGCTGGTGGATGCGGCGCTGCGCTATGATCTGGGCGAACTGGACCGGCGGCTGAAGGGCGCCTCGCTCTCCATCGCCGCCACCAACCTGTTCGACACCGACTATTACACCCCCGGCTTCTACTGGAACTCGGTGATCTACGGCACCAACCGGACGGTCTACGGCACCCTCGCCTATCGCTGGTGAGGCGCAAAGATCGACGGCCCCTCTCCCGCTCCGGTCGGTCCGAACCGGGCTGACCGGAGCGTGCGCCAGAGTGTTTCAGCCTTTCAAGGAAAGCGCTGAAACACTCTCTCTTTTTGTTTTTCAAGCGTTTCCTTCAAGCGAACCGCTTCACGCTTCGCTCGGAAACGACATCTAGCGGAAGCGTTCCACCGCGCGCGCGATGGCGGCGAGCTTGTCCTGCGCCGTGCCGGTGCAGCAGATGGGATTGTCGGCGAAGGTGGCGAAGCCGC
>NCCY01000260.1 GCA_002279855.1 Rhizobiales bacterium 12-68-15 | reverse complement strand
TAATGCAGCATGTCGCCCTGCCGCGACGCGACCGGCACCACAAGAGGGAAGCTCCGGAGGCAATACAGTAGAAACCTGAAGGCTATCTCTCGCATACTTCCGCTTCAGCCTAGCCAACTGATAAAATGTCGCGCTTCTTTACCATGCATTCCGCTCGCTCATCACAGACCAGACGTCATTCAAGGCTAAGTTTCAGTTTTCTTCATTCTTACAAAAGATACGTTGCCTCCATGCAACAGGCGCGATCAATGCAAAGTTTGGCGGAGATTCTGCCATTATTCTGATTGCGGAAGGCGCGGGTCTTTCGGCATTAGTCAGGCCATCGGCGCGCTCGGGGGGCGATCCCGGCGGCGACCTGGATGGGAGACCTGTCATGAAGTTCACACACCTTCTTGCGGCAACGTGCGTCCTCGCCGCGTCTGGCCCTGCCTTCGCTGCGGATCTCGCCGTACGCAAGGCGGTGGCGCCCGTGGCGGTGGCCCCGGTGCCCTACTCCTGGACCGGCTTCTATGTGGGTCTGAACGCGGGCTATGCCTGGAGCAACAACAGCACCAGCTACAATTACCTGCTGGCGGGCGGCCCAGGCGACGTTCCCGAATTCCTCGCCTCCAGCGGCTTCCCCACCGGCTTCGACAACACCTCCGGCGGCTTCATCGGTGGCGGCCAGGTCGGCTACAACTACCAGATCGGCAGCGTGGTGGTCGGCCTCGAAGCCGACATCCAGTATGTGGACCAGAAGAGCGAGAGCGGTTACGCCATCGCCCTCAGCGACGCTGACGGCTTCAGCACCACCGCCGTCGGCACCGAATCCCAGCTCAAGTGGTTCGGCACCGTGCGCGCCCGCCTCGGCTACGCCATGGACCGCGCCCTCATCTACGCAACCGGCGGTCTCGCCTATGGCAGCGTGGAGACGGCCTCCGGCATCCTCGGCAGCGGCGTGGACTACACCGACGGCCCGCTCTACGTGGTGTATGGCGGCAGCAGCAGCAAGACCAAGGTCGGCTGGACCATCGGTGGCGGCCTCGAATATGCCCTCACCAACAACCTGACCCTCCGGGGCGAGTATCTTTATTACGATCTCGGCAAGACCAGCTACAACATCGTCGGCGGCTCCAACATCAGTGGCAACGAGTTCCTCGGCGCCACCGGCACCTACAAGCTGACCGGCAACATCGTGCGCGCCGGCGTGAACTGGAAGTTCTGATCCGCCGCGACGGGCGTTTTGGGGGGAGGGCATCGCCCTCCCCTTTTTTGTTTGTGCCGCGCCCGGCGGCGCCGGCAGGCCCCCCATGCCGGTGGGGCGCTTGCCTCCCGCCCCGTTCACGGCTAGAGCCCCTTTTGACCTGACGGCGGGACAAGGTGCCCCGCATGTCCGGTGCGCAGCGGCCCATGCGCCGGGCGACGCCGAAGGGGCGAGCGGAGAGGACACCATGGCGCAGGACGGTCTCAATTATCGCGATGCGGGCGTGGATATCGACGCCGGCAACCGGCTGGTGAATCTCATCAAGCCGCTGGTGAAGGCCACCATGCGCCCCGGCGCCGATGCCGAAATCGGCGGGTTCGGCGGCGTGTTCGACCTGAAGCGCGCCGGCTTTACCGATCCGCTGCTCGTCGCCACCACGGACGGTGTGGGCACCAAGCTCAAGATCGCCATCGAGACCGGCAAGCACGACACGATCGGCATCGACCTCGTCGCCATGTGCGTGAACGACCTGGTGGTGCAGGGCGCCGAGCCGCTGTTCTTCCTCGACTATTTCGCCACCGGCCGGCTTTCGCCCGAGACCGGGGCGCAGATCGTGCGCGGCATCGCGCTGGCCTGCAAGGAAAGCGGCTGCGCGCTGATCGGCGGCGAGACCGCCGAAATGCCGGGCATGTATGCGGACGGCGACTATGACCTCGCCGGCTTCTCCGTGGGCGCCGTCGAGCGCAGCCAGCTTCTGCCCCGCCCGGACGTGGCGGCGGGCGACGTGATTCTCGGCCTCGCCTCGGCCGGCGTGCACTCCAACGGCTATTCCCTCGTGCGCCGCATCGTCGAGCGCGCCGGGCTTGACTGGGAGGCCCCCTCGCCCTTCTCGGACGGCGAGAGCGTCGGCACCGCCCTGCTCACCCCCACCCGGCTCTATGTGAAGAGCGTGCTTTCCGTGGTGCGCGGCACCGGCGCGGTGAAGGCGCTCGCCCACATCACCGGCGGCGGCATCACCGAGAACCTGCCCCGCGTGCTGCCCAAGGGCACCCTGGCGCAGATCGACCTGTCCATTTTCACCTTGCCCCCGGTGTTCCGCTGGCTGGCGCAGGCCGGCGGCGTGGCGCCGGAGGAAATGCTCCGCGCCTTCAATTGCGGGGTCGGCATGGCCGTGGTGGTCGCGGCTGACGATGCCGCGCGGGTGGCCGATGCCTTCACGCAGGCGGGCGAGAGCGTGGTCCGGCTCGGCGTGATCGCGACCGGCGAGGGCGAGGCCCGCGTGGTCTATGACGGCAGCCTCGCCACCACCTGAAGCTTGGCCTTGCATAAGGATACGCGTTGAGGCTGTATCCGGAAGCGACGCGCGCGGACCCGCCGATTGCTTGGCAAATACCGTCCGCGCGTGGTTTAGATGGGATGGGGTGGTTCACCCTTCCGCAAAGGTCGGCATGCCAGGGAATGGGATGGCGGGCTGTGCGAACGGGCTCTGCGGGACGTGGCTGGGATAAAGATGCAGAAGAAGCGCACGGCGGTCCTGATTTCGGGTCGCGGATCAAACATGTCGGCCCTGATTTCGGCAGCGAAGGCGCCCGATTTCCCGGCCGAGATCGCGCTCGTGGTGTCCAACCGGCCCAATGCGGCCGGTCTCGGCGTCGCCCGTGCGGCGGGCATCCGCACCCTCGTGCTCGACCACAAGGAATTCGCCGACCGCATCGCCTTCGATGCCTCGCTCGATGCCCATCTGCGGATCGAGAGCATCGACATCGTGTGCCTGGCCGGCTTCATGCGCCTGCTGACGCCCTGGCTGGTGGAGCGGTGGCGCAACCGCATGATCAACATCCACCCCTCCCTGCTGCCGGCCTTTCCGGGGCTCGACACCCATGAGCGCGCCATCGCGGCCGGGGTGCGGTTCCACGGCTGCACGGTGCATTTCGTGCGGGCGGAGATGGATAGCGGCCCGATCATCTATCAGGCGGCCGTGCCGGTCCTGCCGGAGGATACGGCTGATGTGCTCGGCAGCCGCGTGCTGCGGCAGGAGCATGTGATCTATCCCGCCGCGCTGCGCCTCCTGGCCAGCGGCCGCATGGCGGTGGAGGAAGAACGCGTGCAGATCGACAATGCGCGCATGCCCGCCGAGGCGGTGGTCTCCCCCAAGGTCTGATCCCTCGACCGGCGCGCGGAAAGCCGCCCGCCGGCCAGGAATGATCCTCAGGCCGCCGGCGCCACCTTGCGGATGCACACCCGGTTGTCGTGGAAGGCCGCGCCGCCCGCCGGGGCGACCGGGTCCGCGCCGGTCAGGGTGTTGATGCCGCGCCCGCCCGCATGGGCGCGGTTGGGCTTGATCTGCTCCGACACCACCACGCCCCGCCGCAGCCCCGGAAACAGGCGCGCCACCAACCGCACCGTGCCGCGCGGATTGGCCACCTCGATCTCGTCGCCTTCCCCGATCCCGAGCCCGTCCGCATCCTGCGGATGGATGAGCAGGGACGGCGCGCCCTCGCGCTGGGCGGAGGTGGGGGTCTCGGTGAAGGTGGAATTGAGGAAATTGCGCGCCGGCGCGGTCACCAGCCGGAACGGAAAGTCCGGCGTCGCCTCCTCGATGACCGCCCAGTGATCCGGCAGGGCCGGCATCTGCGCATGCGGCCCGAAGGCGCCGGGGGTGGGGATGGGAATGCGGCTCCAGTCCGGCTTCAGGCGGAAGCGGCCATCGCGGTGGCCGAAGCCCTTCAGATAGTGGGCGGCCTCGAACTCCGGCTGCACGTCGCGGAAGCGCGCGGCTTCCAGCTCCTCCAGCGTGCCCCAGCCCGAATCCTGCAAGGTGCGGTCGATGAGCGCGCGCGGGCTCATGGCGAAGCCGGGATGCTCCGCCCCGAGCCGCGCGGCCAGCGCGCAGACCACATCATGGTTGGAGCGGCATTCGCTCGGCGGCTCCACCAGCTTGGGGCCGAACAGGATGTGCTGGTGGCCGCCCGCCGTATAGAGGTCGTCATGCTCGGTGAACATGGTGGCCGGCAGCACGATGTCCGCATGGCGCGCGGTGTCGGTCATGAACTGCTCGTGCACGGCGACGAACAGATCCTCCCGCGCAAAGCCGCGCCGCACCTTCTCCTGGTCCGGCGCCACACTGAGCGGGTTGGTGTTCTGGATGAACAGCGCCTTCACCGGCGGGCCGCCCCACAGCACCTCCTCCTCGCCGCACAGGATGGCGCCGATG
>NCCY01000259.1:2104-8113 GCA_002279855.1 Rhizobiales bacterium 12-68-15 | reverse complement strand
CTATACCGGCGTGCAGGCGGGCATCGCCTTCCTGCTGATCGTGGTGCAGGAGCCCATTCCCCATCTCGACCCGGCGGAGGGCATCGCCCGCATGTGGGGCATTGCGGGCGGCATCATCCTCGTCATGCTGGTGGGGCTCGCAACTTGGCCGGTGCGCACCCGCATCACCCACGCGGTCGAAGACCACCGCCTCGCCCATGAGAAGGCGGTGTGAGCCTCAACCCTCCGCAGGCGCCGCTTCGGGCACCAGCGAGATGCGCAGCGGCGTGTGGCCGGTGATCTCCAGGAAGGCGAGCAACGCCGCCGGGCTGAGGCAGGTGGTCATTTCGTTGGTGAGCGGATGGCAGGCCACCAGCGGAGCGGCCAGCAGCGCCTCGTCGATGGCGATGGTCACCTCATGGCCGGGATCATTGATGGCGGCGAGCAGCGTCACCGAGCCGGGCAGCACGCCGAGCTTCTCATACAGCGCCTACCGGCGTCTCTTCCTCGATGGACACGAGGAAATAGTTCTTCTTCGAATCCCGCAGGAACAGGTTCTTGGTGTGCGCGCCGGGAATGTTGCCGCGCAGTTCGCGGGATTCCGCCACCGTGCGCAGCGGCGGGTGGCTGTGGGTGGTGGCGTCCAGCCCCTTCTCGGCGAGAAAGGCAATGAGGTGTTCAGGCGTCGCGGGCATCTTGGCGGTCACATCCGGATGGACCGTGCCCGCCGGGGCGGGCACGGAAAAAGGCGGGATCAGATCTTCTGATTGTATTCGCCCACTTCCGGATGGGTGCGCAACACCGCGTCCATGGCGCCGAACATCTCGCGCATCCGCGCCTCGGAGACGGGGCTTTCCACCACCACCACCAGCTCCGGCTTGTTGGAGGAGGCCCGCACGAGGCCCCAGGAGCCGTCTTCGGTGGTGACGCGCACGCCGTTGACGGTGACTAGGTCGCGGATATTCTGGCCGGTAACCCGTTCGCCGCGCGCCGCCAGATCCTGGAAGTGCGTCACCACCTGCTCGACGATGCCGTATTTGGCCTCGTCCGCGCAGTGGGGGGACATGGTGGGCGAGGACCAGGTCTTGGGCAGCGCCTGCCGCAGTTCCGAAAGCTTCTTGCCGGGATTGCGGTCCAGCATGTCCAGCACGGCGATGGCGGAGACGAGGCCGTCATCATAGCCGCGCCCGATGGGGGCGTTGAAGAAATAGTGGCCCGACTTCTCGAAGCCCACCAGCGCGCCGGTCTCGTTCACCCGGCGCTTCATGTAGGAATGGCCGGTCTTCCAGTAGTCCGCCTTGACGCCGAGCTTGATCAGCTCGGGATCGGTGGCGAACAGGCCGGTGGACTTCACGTCCACGACGAAGGTCGCGCCGGGATAGATCTTGGCGAGATCGCGGGCGAGCATGACGCCCATCTTGTCGGCGAAGATTTCCTCGCCCTCGTCATCCACCACGCCGCAGCGGTCGCCGTCGCCGTCAAACCCGAGCGCGACGTCCGCCTTGTGTGCGAGCACCGCGTCCCGCATGGCATGGAGCATCTCCATGTCCTCGGGGTTCGGGTTGTATTTCGGGAAGGAGTGGTCAAGCTCGGTGTCGAGCGGGATCACCTCGCAGCCGAGCGCTTCCAGGATCTTGGGCGCAAAGGCGCCGGCCGTGCCGTTGCCGCAGGCGCACACCACCTTGATGGGGTGCTTGAGCTTCGCGCGGTTGGTGAGGTCGTTGAAATAGGTCTGCGGGAAATCCGCGACGAACTCGTAGGCCCCGCCGCCGCGCAGGTCGAACTTGGCGCCGAGCACGATGTCCTTGAGGCGGTTCATCTCGTCCGGCCCGAAAGTGAGCGGGCGGTTGACGCCCATCTTCACGCCCGTCCAGCCATTGTCGTTGTGGGAGGCGGTGACCATGGCCACCGCCGGCAAGTCAAGGGCGAACTGGGCGAAATAGGCCATGGGCGACATGGCGAGGCCGATGTCGCGGACCTTGATGCCGGCCGCCATCAGCCCGGAGACGAGGGCATATTTGATGGAGGCGGAATAGCCCCGGAAGTCGTGGCCGGTGACGATCTCCGGCCGCACCTTCATCTCGTGCATCAGCGTCCCGAGGCCCATGCCCAGGGCCTGGATGCCCATCAGGTTGATTTCCTTCTGGAACAGCCAGCGCGCGTCATATTCCCGGAAGCCGGTGGGCTTCACCATGGGCTCGGATTCGTAGGCATAGGTGTTGGGAACGAGGGACGGCTTGGGCGTCGGGAACATGTACGGGGTCTCCGCTGGGCGGGAAACATTTGGGGCGCAGGTGCGATAGCACGGAATTAAGGCACGCAATATGCGGTGCCGCGACAGAGCCTGATCCGATCAGGTTGAACCAACCTGACCGGTGACTCAGCCTCTGAAACTCTGGCAGGAGAACGCAATCTCCGGTCTGCCTGCCATTGCAGGCGGACCGGCGCATGCTCCAGCTTTCCGCCGTTTCACCGCAACCTTCGCCTTAATTCCCCCGGCGGCAAAAGGTTCCGCCAATTGGGTCCGGGATGGAACAAAAACCGATTGACGAGACAAGGTTACACCTGCCATCGAGTACGGGTAAAACCTCAAGAGGGCGGACATGGTCACCATCGGCATCAAGGTGGATGATGTTCTCAAAGAGCGGCTGCGCCTTGCCGCCGAGCGGCAGGGCCGCACGCCGCACTGGCTGGCGAAGCAGGCCCTGATCGCCCTGCTCGACCGGATCGAGGCCGGCGCCGCACCGGACCTGCCCCCCGAGCCCGACGACGTCTCCGCCTTGCTGTCCGGGGCGGGCGAAAGTCCGTTCCTTGATTTCGCGCGCTCCGTGCTGCCGCAGACCGGACTGCGCGCCCGCATCACCGCCGCCTACCGCATGCCGGAAGAGGACTGTCTGCCCCGCCTGATCGCGGACGCCGGTCTTGCCGGCCCCGAGACCACCGCCCGCGCCCGCACCCTCGCCGCCGCCGTTCGGGAAAAGGCGGGCCGGGGCGCGGTGGAGGCGCTGATCCATGAATATGACCTCTCCAGCCAGGAGGGTGTCGCGCTCATGTGCCTCGCGGAGGCGCTCCTGCGCATCCCCGACCGGGCGACCCGCGACGCGCTGATCCGCGACAAGATCGGCAAGGGCGACTGGCAGGCCCATCTCGGCCAGAGCCGGTCCGTGTTCGTGAACGCCGCCACCTGGGGGCTGCTGGTCACCGGGGCGCTGACCACCACATCCAGCGAGACAGGGCTGACCGCCGCCCTGACCCGCCTTGTCGGCCGCAGCGGCGAGCCGGTGATCCGGGCCGGCGTGGATCTCGCCATGCGCATGATGGGCGAGCAGTTCGTCACCGGCCAGACCATATCCGAAGCGCTGGCCAATGCCCGGCGTATGGAGGCGAAGGGCTTCCGCCACTCCTACGACATGCTGGGCGAAGCCGCCCTCACCGCGGCCGATGCGGCCCGCTATTTCGCCGCCTACGAGCAGGCCGCCCACGCCATCGGCAAGGCCTCGGCAAAGCGCGGCATCTATGAGGGGCCGGGCATCTCCATCAAGCTGTCGGCTCTTCACCCCCGCTATGAACGCCGCCAGCGGGAGCGGGTGATGGCGGAGCTTCTGCCCCGCGTCGCCGCCCTCGCCCGCATCGCCCGCAGCTATGACATCGGCCTCAACATCGATGCGGAGGAGGCGGACCGGCTCGACCTCTCCCTCGACGTGCTGGAGGAGCTGGCGGGAGACCCCACGCTGGCGGACTGGAACGGCCTCGGCTTTGTGGTGCAGGCTTACCAGAAGCGCGCGCCCTTCGTGATCGACTTCCTGATCGACCTCGCCCGCCGCACCCGTCGCCGGCTCATGGTGCGCCTCGTGAAGGGTGCATACTGGGATAGCGAGATCAAGCGGGCGCAGATGGATGGGCTGGAGGGATTCCCGGTCTATTCTCGCAAGATTCACACAGATATCTCGTATCTCGCCTGCGCCCGCCGGCTGCTGGCTGCGCCCGATGCGGTCTTCCCCCAGTTCGCCACCCACAATGCGCAGACCCTGTCCGCCATCATCTCCATGGCGGGGCCGGACTATTATCCCGGCCAGTACGAGTTCCAGTGCCTCCACGGCATGGGCGAGCCGCTGTACGAGGAAGTGGTCGGCCGCGAAAAACTGAACCGCCCCTGCCGCATCTATGCCCCTGTCGGAACTCACGAAACCCTGCTCGCCTATCTGGTGCGGCGGCTGCTGGAGAACGGCGCCAACTCGTCCTTCGTCCACCGCATCGCGGACGCCGCCTTTCCTCTGGAGGATCTGGTGCGCGATCCCGTGGCGGAAGCCTCCGCCATCCGGCCCCTGGGGTCACCGCATCCCCGCATCGCCGCGCCCCGCCATCTCTTTCCCGATGGCCGGCTCAACTCGGAAGGCATTGATCTTTCAAGCGAACAGCACCTCGCAGCCCTCGCCGGCGCGCTTCTGGCCGGCGGGTCCGCCCGCGCAGTCCCCCTTCTCGCGGGCGGTCCGCGCTCCGGCGCCCCTCGCCCCGTGCGGAACCCCGCCGACCTGCGCGACGAGGTGGGACAGGTGGTCGAAGCGGATGCCGCCCTTGCCGCCGAGGCGGTGCGAGAGGCGGCAACGCTTGGCTCCGCATGGTCCGCCACGCCTCCGGCGGAGCGGGCCGGCGTGCTCCTGCGCGCTGCGGACATGCTGGAACAGCGCATGCCCGCACTGCTCGGCCTCATCGTGCGCGACACCGCCCGCTCGGGCCGGTGGCGTGCATCAGCCCGTGGAACTTCCCCCTCGCCATCTTCACCGGACAGGTGGCGGCAGCGCTCGCCGCCGGCAATCCGGTCATCGCCAAGCCGGCGGAGGAAACCCCGCTGATCGCCGCCGCCATGGCGGATATCCTGCTTGCTGCGGGCTTGCCGCCGGGTGCGCTCGCCCTCCTCCCGGGCGACGGGACGGTGGGCGCCGCCCTGGTCGCGGATGCCGGCATCTGCGGCGTGGTCTTCACCGGCTCCACCGAGGTCGCCCGCCTGATCCGCCAGACGCTCGCAACCCGCCTCGGGCGGGACGGGCGCCCGGTGCCGCTGATCGCGGAGACCGGAGGGCAGAATGCGCTGGTGGTGGACAGTTCCGCCCTGCCGGAACAGGTGGTGGCGGACGTGATCGCGTCCGCCTTCGACAGCGCCGGCCAGCGCTGCTCGGCGCTGCGTGTGCTGTGCCTTCAGGAGGAGATTGCCGACCACACCCTGGCCATGCTGGACGGGGCGCTGAAGGAATTGCGCGTCGGCAACCCCGCCCGCTTCGCGACCGATGTGGGCCCGCTCATCACGGCCGAAGCGCGCGATGCCATCCGCGCCTACGTGGAAACGATGCGCGGCAAAGGTTTCGCAGTCCGGGAGGCGGCGCTTGCGGAAGAGTGCCGGCATGGCACGTTCCTGCCGCCCACCGTGATCGAGATCGACGGCGTGGCGTCCCTCGGCCGCGAGGTGTTCGGCCCGGTACTCCATGTGGTGCGCTATGCCCGGCAGGACCGGGCGGCTGTGATCGCCGCCATCAACGCCACCGGCTATGGTCTGACCTTCGGCCTTCACACCCGCATTGACGAGACCATCGCCGATGTGACCGGCGCGGTGGAGGCGGGAAATCTCTACATCAATCGCAACCTGATCGGTGCCGTTGTGGGTGTGCAGCCGTTCGGCGGGCAAGGGCTTTCGGGCACCGGGCCGAAGGCGGGCGGGCCGCTTTATCTCCGCCGGCTTCTGTCTGCGTGCCCGGCCGTCGATGCCGGAAGCGAGGCCGCCCCCGACGGGGCGGTGCTGGACTGGATCGGCCATCTCGACCGGGCAGGAGAGACCGGCGCGGCCAGCCGCTGCCGGGCCCTCGCGCTGCGGGCGCCCTCGGGCCGCCAAATGCTGCCGGGGCCGGTGGGCGAGGAAAATGTCTATGCGCTGCATCCGCGCGGGACCGTGCTGTGCGTCCCGCTCACGCCGCTCGGGCTGGCCGTCCAGGTGGGCGCGGCACTCGCCACCGGAAACGACGTGGCGGTCCGGGCGTC
>NCCY01000259.1:0-2093 GCA_002279855.1 Rhizobiales bacterium 12-68-15 | reverse complement strand
CCTTCCAGGCGGTGCTGTTCGAAGGCGACGGCGACGGGCTCCTTGCCCTCGACACGGCGCTGGCGCACCGGGAAGGGCCGCTCGTGGCCGTGCATGGCCTCTCCCCTGCCGAACTGGCGGCGGGCGCGGACTATCCGCTGGAATGGCTGCTGCACGAACGGGTGGTCAGCACCAACACGGCGGCAGCGGGGGGCAATGCCAGCCTCATGACGCTGGCCCCGTCATGAGGGGAGCCGCCCCGCCCGCGCCCTGTTCGAGAAAGGCTGCGGTCTGACGGGACAGGCCGGCGAAATGGGCGATCTGGCAGGCGGCCCACACCTCGAACTCCGCGACGAGGCCCGGATCCATCGCCACCAGCCGCCCCCGCGCGCCGATGGTGAACCAGCCGTTGCGGTCGGCCTCTCCCAGCAGGTTGCCGATATGGGCGGGGGAGACCTGGAGACGCTCGGCCAGAGCCCGGTAGCTCAGCGACGGCATGCTCTCCTGCGTGCCGAGTGTCTCGAGCGCCTCGCCGGCGGCAACGAACGCCTGCACGGACCGGCCGATTTCCCGGATCATCTCCGGCGCCGGCCGCAGCAGCTTGCTGCGCCGGTCCCCGTCCGCGCTCTCCACCGTGACGAGACGCCCCGCCTTCAGCGAGGCGATGAAGCCGGCCGTCTGGCGGGGGCTTGCCTCCACCGCAGGCTGGAGAAGGGAGAGCGTCGGCAGCGGCCCTCCGGCATTGCGCCAGGCATAGTAATTGTGGATCAGAACGTAGCACGTCAGGTAGCGGGTGAACTGGTCAAACAGCTTCGCCATGGGCCATTGTCCCGGAGGCGGCCGACTTACGGTAGCGCAGTAGGCAAGAAGTCTTTCCCTGAAATCGGCATGGGCGAGATAGGCTTGGGCCTGCCGTGCAATCTCATCAGGAAGACGAACCAGGGCATCCTGCCCCGCATCGATCGAATAAGAATTCGGTTTCATGGGCAATGAGACGCCACCTGCAAAGTTTGGACTTTTGTGCCAGAGGCTATGCGAAAAATATACGCGGGCGAAAAAGTTGCCTTAGTCTTTGGTGGCGAACCGGCATCTTCCGCGCTCAGAGAGGTAACCCCATGTGCATTTCTCACGGCCTGTCCCGACGTGGCCTGATGATGGCCGGCGCGGCTGGTGCCGCCGCCTTCCTGACCGGCGGCGTGCCTTTTCCCGCTTTCGCCCAGGCGCCGGCACCCAACGCCATCAGCCCCGATGCGGCCTTGAAGCGGCTCATGGACGGCAATGCCCGTTATGCCGCGAACACGCCCGACCAGAAGGACTTTACCGCCGGCCGCGCCGCGCGGGCGCAGGCCCAGTACCCCTTCGCCGCGATCCTGAGCTGCGCGGATTCCCGCGTTGCGCCGGAACTGGCGTTCGACGAGGGGCCGGGCGAACTGTTCGTGGTGCGCCTCGCCGGCAATTTCGTGAATGACGACGGTCTGGCCAGCCTGGAATATGGCGCGAAATTCCTTGGCACGCCGCTCATCATGGTGCTCGGCCACAGCAATTGCGGCGCCGTGGATGCGGCCATCAAGGTGCTGAAGGACAATGCCAAGCTGCCCGGACACCTGCCGGAACTGATCAGTGCCATCAAGCCGGCGGTGGAGAAGGCGAAGGCAAGCAAGCCCGCCAATCTGCTCGACGCCTCCATCGCGGCGAACGTGTCGCTCAACGTGCAGCGGCTGAAGACGGCCCGCCCCATCCTGTCCAAGATGGTCACGGACGGGAAGGTGAAGGTGGTGGGCGCGGTCTATGACCTCCCCACCGGGAAGATCAATCTGCTCGCCTGATCCCGAAGTCTGGAATGCGATCCGGGGCGCCCGTGCGTCCCGGACTTTCAGGCATTTCGGAAGATCGTGAACGGTCCGCCCTCAGGTGGCCGGCTCCGTGACCACCATCCAGCCGACGCCGAAGCGATCGGTCACCATGCCGAAGGCCGGCGAAAAG
This sequence comes from Rhizobiales bacterium 12-68-15, assembly GCA_002279855.1. Taxonomy (GTDB): domain Bacteria; phylum Pseudomonadota; class Alphaproteobacteria; order Rhizobiales; family Xanthobacteraceae; genus Aquabacter. Next base: position 131 of record NCCY01000259.1, on the reverse strand, counting down.
AAGGTCGGCACCATCGGCATGTGGGCCTGGCCCCCTTCGGCCAGCGCCCCGTAAAGCCGCTCCGCCTCGGCAACGCTTGCGACCGAGAGCGAGAGCAGGATGCCCTTGAACTCGGCGCGTCCCGAACACAT
>NCCY01000258.1 GCA_002279855.1 Rhizobiales bacterium 12-68-15 | reverse complement strand
AAAGGGCGAGACGGGCGACGCCAACAAGGCGGTGATCGAGGCGCTGGTCGCGGCCGGCAACCTGCTGGCGCGCGGGCGGCTGAAGCACCAGTATCCCCATTCCTGGCGCTCCAAGAAGCCGGTCATCTTCCGCAACACGCCGCAATGGTTCATTGCCATGGACCAGGACATCCGCAATGCGGACGGCACGGCAGCGCCGCGCCCCGCAACGCTGGCCGGCAACGATCCCGACACGCTGCGCGCCCGCGCGCTCGCCGGCATCAAGGCGGTGCAGTGGGTGCCCGAGAGCGGCGAGAACCGCATCACCGGCATGATCGCCAGCCGCCCGGACTGGGTGGTCTCCCGCCAGCGCGCCTGGGGCGTGCCCATCGCGGTCTTCGTCAAGGAGAAGGGCGACGGCGAGGTGGAGATCCTGAAGGACGCCGCCGTCAACGCCCGCATCGCCGCCGCCTTCGAGGCGGAGGGCGCGGACGCCTGGTACAAGCAGGGCGCCCGCGAGCGCTTCCTGGGGGACCTTGCCGCCGAGGGCTGGCAGAAGGTGGACGACATCCTCGACGTCTGGTTCGACAGTGGCTCCACCCACGCCTTCACGCTGGAAGTGCGCGACGACCTGAAGGCGAACCGCGCGCCCGGCGGACCGGACACGGTGATGTATCTGGAAGGCTCGGACCAGCATCGCGGCTGGTTCCACTCCTCGCTGCTGGAAAGCTGCGGCACGCGTGGCCGTCCGCCTTATGACGCGGTGCTGACCCACGGCTTCGTGCTCGACGAGGACGGGCGCAAGATGTCCAAGTCGCTGGGCAACGTGGTCTCGCCGCAGGAGGTCATCAAGGCCTCCGGCGCGGACATCCTGCGGCTGTGGGTGTGCGCCTCCGACTATTCGGATGACCTGCGCATCGGCCCGGAAATCCTCAAGACCACCGCCGACACCTATCGCAAGCTGCGCAACACCATCCGCTGGCTGCTGGGCTCGCTGCACCATTACCACCCCTCCGAGCGGGTGGCGTTCGCGGACATGCCGGCGCTGGAACGGCTGGTGCTGCACCGGCTGCAGGAGCTGGACGGGCAGGTGCGCGCCGCCTATGCCGCCTTCGACTACAAGAAGGTGCATGCGCTGCTCACCGTGTTCATGACCAGCGAGCTGTCGGCCTTCTATTTCGACGTCCGCAAGGACGCGCTCTATTGCGATCCCATCTCCTCGCTCACGCGGCGCGCCTGCCTCACCGTGCTGGACGAGGTGTTCGACCGCATCGTGACCTGGCTGGCGCCCATTCTCTGCTTCACCTGCGAGGAAGCCTTCCTCGCGCGGGGCGGCGAGGGCTCCGTGCACCTGCTGACCTTCCCCGAGACCCCGGCCGCGTGGCGGGACGACGCGCTGGCCGACCAGTGGCGCCGCATCCGGCAGGTGCGGCGCGTGGTGCTGGGCGCGCTGGAAGTGGAGCGCACCGCCAAGCGCATGGGCTCCTCGCTGGAGGCCGCGCCCGTGGTGCACGTCACTGACCCGGCGCTCGTCGCCGCGCTGGAGGGCGTGGACCTTGCGGAGGTGTGCATCACCAGCGCCGCAACGCTCCGGACGGACGAAGGACCGGCGGACGCCTTCCGCCTCGACGAGGTGCCCGGCGTTGCCGTGGTGCCGGGGCGGGCGGAGGGGCGCAAATGCGCCCGCTCCTGGAAGGTGACGCCCGAGGTGGGCGCCGACCCCGACTATCCCGACGTGACCCCCCGCGACGCGCAGGCGCTGCGGGAGATCGCGGCGCGGGCGGCGGCGGAATAGCCCCATGGCGCCGCTTCCCCTCGGCATCTTCGTCGCCCTGCTCGTTCTGCTGTTCGACCAGGGCAGCAAGCTCGCCGTCATCGGCTGGTCCGATCACTGGACCCAGCCGGTGCAGCAGATCCTGCCGTTCATGGACTTCGTCTATCTGTGGAACACCGGCATCAGCTACGGCCTGTTTCCGCAGGGGGCGACGGGGCGGTGGGTGCTGCTCGGCATCAAGCTGGTGGCGTCCGTACTGTTTGCGGCCTGGCTCGCCCGCACCCGCTCGCGGCGCGAGGCCATTGCTCTCGGGCTTTTGATCGGCGGGGCTTTGGGCAATGCGGTGGACCGGCTGGTCTATGGCGCGGTGTTCGATTTCATCTCGCTGCACGCCTTCGGCTTCCGCTGGTACGTGTTCAACATCGCGGATGTGGCGGTCGTTGTCGGCGTGATCGTGCTTCTTTATGATGCTCTCTTCACGCGCGCCTCAAAAACGCCGCCCTCGGAGGTCAGCCGTTAAGGCTGAAGAGGAGCGGTCCCGATGGCGCGCTCCGGAGGATGAACCCATGAGGATGGACATGACGCGGTTTGGCATCATGAGCCGCCGGCGCCTTCCGGGCCGCTCGCTGCTGGCGGCCCTGCCCGCCACGGCCTTCGGCGCGGCGCTTGCTGGCGGCATCGTGCTCGCGCCCCTGCCCGCTTCGGCGCAGGAGGGCGATTTCTTCCGTGGCATGTTCAGCGCGATCGGCCTGGTTCCGGACGACAAGCCGTCGATCCAGTATCGCGAGCGGCCCCCGCTGGTGGTGCCCCCGCCGCACGTCGCCGCCAGCAACACCCTGCCGCCCCCGCGCCAGAGCGCGGCGCAGACCAATCCCAACTGGCCGAAGGACCCCGATGTCCTGAAGGCGCAGGCAGCCAATGCCGAGGATCGCACCCCCGCCGGCCTCAACGGCATTGACCAGCGCGGCCAGCCGCTGCTGCCCTCCCAGCTCAACAATGTCCGCCACAAGCCCACCGCCAGCGTCACCGATGGCGCACCCGTGGGCGCCGACCGGCGCGCCCGCGACGAGCTGATGCCGAGCGAACTAGGCTTTTTCGGCTGGACCAAGGGCCTCAACGGCGCCTTTTCGGATCAGAAGCCGTTGGTCTTCAGCGGTGAGCCGCAGCGCGAAAGCCTGATCGACTTGCCGCCCGGCTACCAGACGCCGGCCCCCAACGCGCCCTACGGCACAGTAGAGAAGCAAAAGGAAGGCTTCACCATGCCGAGCTTCTTCGACATGCAGAACACCAGCAAGGGCGTGACCAGCAACTGAGGCCTGATGCCTGCGGGTGGCTGCACCTGAAGGACGACATCAGCCTCTGACCCAAGCGAGAACACGTTCCGGTCCGGGCGCCATGTGCCGGGAGCGGAACGGCTTCAAGGCCCGGGGGCACCTGCGGGACGCCCTGCCGCTTCCGCATCCCGCCACGGCCTGACTGCGGGGTTCATTCGTGAACCTGTGACTGACACTTCTTGCGGACAGTCTCGCGAGATCGACGCCGGGACACACGCCACCGTGAAACTGAGACATATCGCCATGGCCGCCATCATTGCCGCCGCTTCCGCTGCCGCCCTCTCCGACGCCAGCGCGGCGGGGCCGGAGGTGACCGAGTTCGAACTGAAGAACGGCATGAAGGTGATGGTGATCCCGGATCATCGCGCCCCGGTCGTCACCCATATGGTCTGGTACAAGGTGGGCTCGGCGGACGAGAAGCCCGGCAAGTCGGGCATCGCCCATTTCCTCGAACACCTGATGTTCAAGGGCACCGACAAGAACGCCCCCGGCCTGTTCTCGGCCGAGGTGGCGCGGCTCGGCGGGCAGGAGAATGCCTTCACCTCCTACGACTACACCGCCTACTACCAGCGGGTGGCGAAGGAGCATCTGGACAAGGTGATGGCCTTCGAGGCCGACCGCATGACCGGCCTCAAGCTCAGCGACGAGGTGGTGCTGCCGGAGCGCGACGTGGTGCTGGAAGAGCGCCGCATGCGCACCGACAACGATCCCGCCGCCCGCCTCTCGGAGGCGCTCCAGGCCACCACCTATGTGAACCATCCCTACCAGCACCCGATCATCGGCTGGGAGCACGAGATCAAGCAGCTGAACCGCGAGGACGCCCTCGCCTTCTACCGCCGCTATTACGCGCCGAACAATGCCGTCCTCGTGGTGGCCGGCGATGTCGAACCGGACGCGGTGAAGGCGATGGCCGAAAAGACCTATGGCGTCGTAGCCCGCGCCGACACCCCGCCCCGCGACCGCCCGCAGGAGCCGGAGCCGCAGGCCCACCGCTCCGTGGTGCTGACCGATCCGCGCGTGGCGCAGCCGAGCGTGCAGCGCTCCTATCTCGTCCCCTCCTACCGCACCGGCACCGGCCGCGAGGCGGTGGCGCTGGATCTCGCCGCGCAGATCCTCGGCGGCGGGCAGACCGGACGGCTCTATCGCAGCCTGGTGGTGGACAAGGGCCTCGCGGCCGGTGCCGGCGCCTGGTATCAGGGCACGTCCTATGACGCGACGCGCTTCGGCGTCTCCGCCGCGCCCCGCCCCGGTGTCACGCTGGACCAGCTCGAAGCCGCCATGAACGACGTGGTGCACGACTTCGCGGCAGAGGGGCCGGACGAGCTGGAACTGGCCCGCGCCAAGACCCGCCT
>NCCY01000257.1 GCA_002279855.1 Rhizobiales bacterium 12-68-15 | reverse complement strand
CGCGCGAGTGCATCGAGACAGTGTGCTATTATCAGGGTCGGGGTTCCTCGACACGCCCGAGCGGAGCCGGGATCGCTGGCGGCATCCTACGGCACGAAGGTCGGCGCTGCCGCATTCTCCTTCGAACCGCGCCAACACGCGAGCGGCTACTAAGCGTCGGGCCCCTCAGAACGCCAAGTGGTTTATTCCGCCATGCATGAAGGTTCCGCCGAGGAACCCCTGAATTGAGATCGCGAGCGTCATCAGGCCAAGCACCACCCAATACAACGACCGCGACCGCTCGGGACCCTTGCGGTGGCGGGCTGCCATCCAAGCCAGCACGACGCCGAAGACCGCGATCGATGTTCCGAGCCAGCGATGCGTCATCAGGATAGGGTTGCGGTCGGTCAGGTAGAACCCGCCTGCGAACCAGCCCAGGAACGCCGCCACGATCGCTCCCAGCGCGCCGACGACCAGCATTATGTGTGCGACATGCTGATAATCCCGGTTGCGGCGCCACAACCCGAACAGCTCCACCCCGAACGCACCGATGAACAGGGCGATGGGAAAATGAATGACCATGGTATGCACCCGCCCCAGCCAGCTCACAAGCCGTTCGCCGAAAGTCTTGTTCTTGTTGGCGGTCTCCTCGTGCATGCCGCCCATGTCCATGTCGTCGCCGGCGATGTCGCGGCCGCCCATGTTCATGTCCACGGTCGACATAGAGCCCATGCCCATGTGGCCGTCGCCAGCGTCCGCCCCATCTGCTTTCTGCGTCTCGGCTGCGCTGCTAGCGGCCGGCCCGGGACCGGCCCCGAGCGCATCGTGATCTTCGTGCGCCGATGCCGACGTGCTTACTGAGATTGCAACCGCAAGGAGTAGAGCGAAAGCCCCGCCTCGTTTACCGCCCATCACCCAACCCCTTGAACCGTGTTGTTTCAATCCAGTTTACGCACGCCGCGCCTTCTTCCCTCACCTGCCCAGCTTCCTTTGTGAAACTTTCCGTCTGCTCTTCAAGACGGACTGGACGCCACAGCTACGCTGGCTGCGGCGACCGCGTCATGCCACTCCGCCAAAAAACATCGGCCGATCAGCTGCCGTGGCGGGCGAACAGGCGGCGGCCGCTGGGACCAAAGGCGACCACGTCATAGGCTTGCGCCTTGACGCCCGGCACTTCCATTCCTGGCGAGCCGAACGGCATGCCGCCGACCGCGAGGCCTCGCACGCCCTTGGGCCGGGTCGAAAGAGCCCGCTTCATGTCGGCGATCGGCACGTGGCCCTCGAAAGCCATGCCATCGGCGATCGCGGTGTGGCAGGACGAGAGGTCCGCGGGAACGCCCGCGCGCTTCTGCAGCGCCGGGCGGTTGGGATCATCGACGACGCGCACCTGACGGCCGAGCTGCTGCTGCACCTGCGCCGCCCACTTGGCGCAACAGCCGCAGCCGGGGTCGCGGTGCATAACGATCGGGGTAGCCGCGCTGGCGGCAACCGGAACCAACAAGGCTGCGGCAGTAAGCGCAAATCGCAACGCTGACTTCATGGAAAAATCTCCTTGGTCGTTCCTCCCGTCTCCTCGCTGGGGGCGGGAGGAACGAGGCTTATTACTGAGGACGCTTGCCCATCGACCGGAGCATCGCCTGGAGTTCACCGATGCTCTTGTTCTGCTCGGCAATCGATTTCTGGGCCATTTGCCGGGTCTTCGCATCGGGCGACTCCCGGAGAACGATCTGCGACATGGCGATCGCACCGCGGTGATGCTCGATCATCTTGCGGACCCACGTCTCGCTCGCATTAGCGCCCTTGGCCTTCATCATCTTTTCGTGCATCGCCATTTCGGCGGGCATGAAAGGCGTGTTCATGCCAGGCATGTTGTCGTGGTTCATGCCTTGCATTTTCGAATGGTCCATGCCCTGCATCTGCTGCTGAGCCAAAGCGGGGCTCGCCGACGTCGCGGCCAGAGCCAGAAGTGTTACTGTCTTGAACATCGACTTCTCCTTCTTGACCTCAGCCAACCCGACAAGACTAGTCGGCCTCAAAACCATGTGCGAATGCCCAGAACGAGGCTGGTGGATATCGCATCCTCGCCATCCTCGCGTGCAAAACGAGCAGAACGGCCCACTCTGCGCTCGTACGAAACACCTATATAGGGGGCGAACTCTCGCTTCACCTCGTAGCGCAGCCGCAAGCCAAGCTCGATATCCGACAAGCCCGAACCGATCCGGTCTGCCGGAACGTCCTGCGCCGCAAACTCAGCTTCGACACGAGGCTGGAGAATCAGCCGCTGGGTGATGCGCTGATCGTAATAGCCTTCAACGCGGCCCAGCACGTCTCCCTTGCTAGACAAGAACAGTGCGCCCTCGACATCGAAGAAACCCGGAGCCAGGCTCTCAAAACCGACTGTCGCGTAAACACGCGAGGGATTAGGCTTGAAGTCGTACCGGATCCCTGCCTGAAAATCGGTATAGGGTCCGATTGCCCGTGCGTAGAGCGCCTGCAGCTCCGCCCTTTCCAAGCTTCTCCCAAAGTTCCCTTCGCCCTCGGTTTTAAGAACCAGACGATTAACGTCGCCACCGTACCAGGCGCTGCCATCCCAACGATAAGCATCGCGACCATCCCGGATCTGGACTTCAGCCAGGTTGAATATGACCTGCGAGAAATTCTGCCCGCCGTGCATCGACCGCAGATGCTGCTGCGAATGCGCCATGGCAGCGGCAGAGTAGACCTGGTCCGCGGCACGATCCGTCGGAATGGGGGGCGGCGGAGCGGTGCCGGCCTGCAGGTTGGTGCCGATCATCGCCGCGCCCGTGCCTGAGGGCATGCTTCCCATGTCGTGTCCCGGCATGCCTTGCATCGCGCCCGAACTCTGGCCCATTCCCGGCATCGATCCATGGTCCATGCCTTGCCTGGTGCTTGGCTGGCCGGAGGCGGCACCGCCGGAGGCACTTGGCATGGCCGACATGTCGTGCGCGGTATTGGGGTTGGGGTTGGCTCCAGGCGTATTCATGCCCGGCATGGTCGTCATGTCATGACCGGCGTGAGGATCGGCAACGATCGTTGCAGGGGCCGGAGGCTTGGCGGGCTGATTCGCAGCGGGCTTGGCCCCCGATCCCGTTTTCGCGGGCGGTGTCGATCTAGCGGCGGGCTTTGGGGACGCTTTGCGCGCGACGGGCTTGGTCGCTGCGGGCTTCTTGGCGGCCGGCTTTTTAGCGGCCGGCTTTTTCACCGCTGGCGTATTTGACGGCGGCATCTTCATGCCCGGCATATTGGAATGGTCCATCTGCGCGGCCACCGGACTTGCGAGGCCAAGTGCCGCGCCGCCAGCGATCAAGAGGAACTTAGGCTGCATCGCGGTTCTCCTCGCCCATCGGGCGAACCGTCACGACACGCATCATCCCCGCGGTCATGTGATAAAGATTGTGGCAGTGGAACGCCCAGTCGCCGGGCGCATCGGCCGTTACGTCGAATGTCATCTTACCGCCGGGCGCCACATTCACCGTGTGCTTGCGAGGCGCGAAGTCGCCATGTCCGGTCACCAGCTCGAAGAAGTGGCCGTGCAAATGAATTGGGTGCGGCATCATCGTGTCATTGACCAGGGTGACGCGCGCGCGCTCGTCCTTGCGGAACGGGATGGGGTCGGCAGGGTCGCTCATCTTCTGGCCGTCAAAGCCCCACATGTAGCGCTCCATATTGCCCGTCAGGTGGATCTCCAACTGACGCGACGGGGCGCGAACGTCCGGGTTGCGGTCGAGCGCGACAAGATCGCGATAAGTGAGCACGCGATGATCCGCGTCCTCCAGCCCCTGCGGCGGCTCGCCCGTGCGGTCCTTCGGCATCGGCGAGATGGTCTGCACTCCCGGCCCCATCTTGACGCCGGGCGCGTTCTTGGGGTTGCGCATGTTCATGTCCATGCTGCCGCCTGACCCATGATCCATCCCGGCCATGCCGCCGCTGCTCATCTGACCATGGTCCATGCCCGCCATCCCGGCAGCGCCCGCCGCCATTTGGCTATGGTCCATCCCTGGCATAGCGCCGCTCATCTGGTCGCCCCCCATCCCAGCCATGCCGGCCATCGCAGCGCCTACCGCCTTCGTTCCGTGATCGGTGGGCTCTTTCCACCCGGTGAGCTTCCACAGGTTGCGCGAGGCATTCTGCATCAACGTGGGATCCGGCCCGCGCTTTGCGACCGGGTTCTCGTCCGCCATACCGGACATCCCCTCCATCCCGCTCATGTCCATGCCCATGTCGGTCATGGTCAGCAATCACGATCACGTCGAAGGTTTCCGCGACGCCGATCTGGAATTCGTCCACGGTTACCGGCCGGACGTTCTGGCCGTCGGCCTGCACCACCGTCATCGGCAAGTCAGGGATGCGCACGTTGAAGTTGGTTTGCGCCGCAGCATTGACGATGCGCAGCCGAACCCGCTCGCCCGGTCGGAAGAGGCCCGTCCAGTTGTCGTAAGGGCCAAAGCCATTGACGAGGAAGGTGTAGGTCGACCCCGTAACATCCGCAATATCGGCCGGGTCCATGCGCATCTTGCCCCATTCCATCCGATCCTTGAGGCGCATCTCGCGGCCGGCGAGCAGCCCGCTCAGCGTCGGGCGCTGATAGTTGAAATAGGCGCCGCCCATCTGCTTGAGCTTGCGGAAAATTTCCTCGCCCGTCATTTCGCTATGGTCGGAGAGGACGATCACATGCTCGCGGTCGAACGCGATCGGGTCGGCACCGGCCGGATCAATCACGATGGGTCCGTAGAGCCCTGCCTGCTCCTGTTCGCCCGAATGGCTGTGATACCAGTAGGTGCCCGACTGAAAGATCGGGAATTCGTATACGAAGGTCGAACGCGCCTTGATGCCAGGGAAGCTGATGCCGGGCACGCCGTCCATTTGGAACGGCAGAATGAGCCCGTGCCAGTGAATCGAGCTATCCTCGTCGAGATTGTTGGTCACTGCGAGACGGACGTTCTGGCCCTCCTGGAGGCGGACGAGCGGTGCGGGCACGGTGCCGTTGACGCCGATTGCCGGCGTCGTGATCCCGTCCATGACGAGCTTCATCCTGTCGATCGTCAGCGCGATGTTTGTGCCCGACACGGTCGGCAGGGGCCTGGCGATGCCGCGCGACACAGGTTGCGCCCAAGCCGGCAGGTAGGCCGACATGGCCAGCGTGCCGCCAAGCATGGCGGTTCCGCGCATTACGTCGCGCCGGTTTAGATTGCGGCTCATGCCTTTCCTTCGCTCCAGTTCAATGGTTGCGGCCGGGGGCGGGGGGGGGGGGCCGCCGACCTTATCTTTCATTACGCGCAAATAGGCTCATCCCCTCACGCGAAGTCGAGAATTTTCGATAATCTTTCACGCGCACGCCGGAGCCGCGTCTCCACGGCCTTTCCGCTGATCCCCAGCGCGGCGGCGGTTTCCGCCTGGGACAAGCCCTCCACGGTCCGCAGCAAAAGCGTCTCCTTGAGCGTGGCCGGCAGCTCGGACACCGCGCGCGAAAGCCGCGCAAGCTCTGCGCGATCGAAGGTGATGGCG